>NZ_FQVG01000121.1 GCF_900129265.1 Caloramator proteoclasticus DSM 10124
TATTAAAGCACTATCTGGGCCATACATTGGTATTGTCCTTATTCCATCAATATATCGCAGTTTGAATTGGTATTTGCACTTTTCAAAGCATTCAACTCTACTGTAGGAAAACTGCACTGAAGCACCTCCTCTATGAGTTTTTTAAATGTTTCAAATCCTGACGGATATAAAATTATCCCAATGCCTCCTGCTGCATTTATATTTTTTACGTTCATCTTTTGAAGTTCTGTTGGACTTCCTTTTTCTGCTTTAAGTTCTATTGCCACAAATATTCCATTAATGCAACAGATTAAATCAGAAATGCCACTTCTTTGATAACCGCCTCCCCATACTTTAAAGAACCATGTGTTTGGAAGTGATTTTAGGTATTCTGTTACTTTTCTTTGAAACTCTTTCTCCTTCACTTATCCACCCTCTCAAATAAATCCAAAGTAAAATCCTGCCTTTCTTTTAAAACATCTAATATTTTTTCTTCAATGCTGTTTTTAGTTATTAGATAGTAGTAAAAGCATGTCCTACTCTGGCCTATTCTGTGTATTCTTTTCTTTGACTGCATCCAAAGTTCGCTGGATAATGGTAAACTGTGATAAATAACCTTATTAGCCCTTTGAAGATTTATGCCAGTTGCTCCAGCTTGATATTGGACTAATGTTACAGTGTTATTTTTAACTTCATAGTTTTTTAAATCAGTCCCATCACCGTTTATATATGAGACAGGTTTTTCTAATACTTCACAGATGCCTTTTAATATTTCAAATTCCTTTTTGAAGTTATAGAAAACCACAACTCTATCTTCCGTTGATGATATTAAATCTTTAAAAGCTTCATGTTTATTAGAATTGTAAATTGATGATAGCTGCCTTAGGTATAATAGTTTGGTTAAAGCTGTATCACCTACTAAAGTTTCTTCATTTATTGTGATTACTCTATCTTTTTTAAATCTTGTATATTCCCTTATATTTTCAACTAAAACTAACTGTTCAATCTGATCTGGAAGATCAAATACTTC
>NZ_FQVG01000119.1 GCF_900129265.1 Caloramator proteoclasticus DSM 10124
GTAATTCTACAAAAAGAGGAAGTATTTCATGTAGTAGGGCTTGGATTTGATGGATTTAAGGGTTATTCACCAATTCAGATGGCAAGAGAGGCTATTGGACTTTCAATTGCAACAGAAGAATATGGAGCAAGGTTCTTTGCAAATGGTGCAAGACCGGGAGGAATACTTGAACATCCAGGGTTTGTAAAGGACCCTGAAAGGCTTAGAAAGTCTTGGGAAGAAGTATATAAAGGAATAAAAAACTCACATAAGATTGCAGTATTAGAAGAAGGAATGAAATATCATGAAATAGGAATTCCGCCAGAGGATGCACAGTTTTTAGAAACAAGAAAATTTCAATTAAATGAGATATGTAGAATATTTAGGGTTCCACCTCACATGATTGGTGATTTAGAAAGGGCCACATTTAGCAATATTGAGCATCAATCAATTGAATTTGTTGTTCATACAGTAAGGCCATACCTTGTAAGATGGGAACAAGCCATATCAAAATGCCTTCTTAATGAAGGAGAAAGGCGAATATATTTTCCTAAATTCACAGTAGATGGCCTTTTAAGGGGTGATTTTAAGACAAGAATGGAAGGATATGCGATAGGAAGGCAAAATGGATGGTTATCACCCAATGATATTAGGGAATTAGAGGACATGAACCCAATACCAGATGACCAAGGAGGAGATATTTACCTTGTAAATGGCAATATGATACCTGCAAATAAAGCAAAAGATGCAAAAGGTGGTGATGAATTTAATGGAAAAAATGGAGATAAGGACGATAAATCTTCAGGAATTAAGGATAAATAATATGAAACAGGAAGAAAATGAAGTTAGAATAATTGAAGGGCACGCAGCAGTTTTTGATAAATGGAGCGAAGAATTAGGTTTTGTAGTGCCATTTAGAGAAAAAGTTTCAAAAGGTGCCTTTAAAGAGAGCATAGAAAAGGACGATATAAGGGCACTTTTTAATCATGATGTGAATTTTGTCCTTGGAAGAAACAAATCAGGGACACTTTTTTTAGAAGAAGATGAAAAAGGGCTAAGGGTTAG
>NZ_FQVG01000115.1 GCF_900129265.1 Caloramator proteoclasticus DSM 10124
CCCCTAGGGGTCACCACCATGCGGGTGTAGCTCAATGGTAGAGTCCCAGCCTTCCAAGCTGGTTGTGTGGGTTCGATTCCCATCACCCGCTCCATAAGAAGCCTTAGAGAAAAATCTCTAAGGCTTTTATTGTTTTTATTTCAGTTTAATAGTATAATAGCCATATATTCAATATATAGTAAAACTTAATACTAAGATGTAGAACGTTAACTATACTTTTATTTATATAATTGAGAATTGATGATTAATCAATTAAATTAGATTTTAGAAGGGATGGCTTAGTTTATATAGTTTTATATAGATTTGTATAGCTTTTGAAGGCATAAAAAATTAACAATTAAATCATATATAGTTTATTGAAATATATACTATGATAAAGAATAAATAAGGAGAAATGGTATGAGTAGAAGAATAAAAAAGTGGGGACTTGTACTTATTTGGATGGGAGTTATTTTTTTATTTTCAAGTCAAAATGGAGATAAGTCTAGTGAAAATAATAAATTTATAGTTTACATATTAAATACATTAGGAATAGATATTAATACTATATTAAGTGGTAATGCAGACTTTATAATTAGAAAGGCTGCACATTTTACAGAGTACTTTATATTGTATTTTTTATTATATAATGCATTAAAGGAAGATTTCTATTTTACTTCAAGCACTATATTTGCAATTATTATAACATTTTTATATGCTGTGTCAGATGAATTTCATCAAAGTTTTGTTCCAGGAAGAGGTCCAGCATTTAGAGATGTATTAATTGATACATCAGGTGGTGTATTTTGTATGGTGGTTATATATTTAAGTAAAATTATTAGAAAGAGAAAATGAATATTTAAGTATATTTTAGGATAGGAAAACTAAAACCTATCCTTTTATTTTTAGATTAATATTAATACATTTAAAGTAGTTTAATCTATAGTGCTTAACATATATTTACAATATATACCAATCATGATTACCTTTTGGAATGAAGATAGTTTATACAAAAAAGGATTCAGTTAATATGGATATAGATAAAAAGATGTCGTATTTTACAGGATAAGGTTTATTAACATAGTATCAGGAAAAGAAATCATAGATAAAAATTTATGTATTAGAAACAACTAATCCTTGAGTATCATATATAAAAAAAGAGAGAAATATAAAGAAATAATAATAAAAAACAAATATAATTTAATATAATAACCATCTAGAAATATGAATAGTTGTTTATGTGATGATAATATATAAAAGTCGCTTGAAGCGAGCGACAGAAACAAATAAAAACACCGAAAAAAGGTGTTGACAAGATAAAAAAGACGTGATAAGATA
>NZ_FQVG01000113.1 GCF_900129265.1 Caloramator proteoclasticus DSM 10124
TATTCAACTGCATATTCTAAATTGCCATCAATTGCTTCATGAATATCAAGTATTAAATCATTATATTGTGAAAAGCTTTCAAACTCTACTTCAATTCCCGAATCAAGTGACCTTAAAAATTCATTTGCTGTGTGTATTCCATAGGCTGTGCTTAAGACTTGATTCATAAAAAGCATTGAATTTTGGTGTTCACCATTTAAAATCCTCATCCAGCAAGTTAGCATAGGTTTTCCTGTCTTTGATTCTACAAGCTCCATTTTTTCGATCTTAACCTCGTATACTCCAAATGGAACCTCCTTAAATTGTCCTTCAGCTGCTCCTACGTTTTTTAAGTCTTCCTTTAAACCTTGAATGTCAAATTCCTTGTCAAACTTTTCAAAAATGTTCTTGCTTACCATATTTATCTCCTCCTAATATTTATTTTCTTGAGCGTCTCTTCATTATAGCTGTTTCTTCAGTGTTTAAAACTTCTGTATCTTCAGCAGTCATAACACTTTCCTGTGCATCTTTTAGGGCTTTTATAAACTCATCCTTATCAAGTTTTATTCTTGGAACTTTAAAGTTAAATCTTCCACCACCGAAGATATTTTCATTCTTTTCAAGAAGCAAATATCTTTCATCACCATCCATAAAGGCCCTAACTGTTAAATCAACTGTTCCTGCTAACACATTTGCTATTTTTTCATTGATGTTTGGTTTTATTGTTGTTATCTTATTTCCATTCTTTAATGTGATTTCAGTATTTATCTCCTTTGATATATAAATCACCTGGTATCCAAGGTTTTTAAGCCTTTTTATTGCTGATAGAAATTCAGTTCTAACCATGTCCCATCCTTTACCAAAGCCAGCATCCTGTTCGTGGTCTATTCCAAGTTTTTTATACATATACAATCTGCAGTGTTCATAAAGGTCCTCGATTAAATCAATGCATACTCTTTCGAAGGTATTATCTTTTCTCTCAAGCTCCGTTATAACATCAAGGAACACTTCCCATGCCATTTTTACTTTTTTTAATCTTCCTTCAAAGGTTACCTCATCAGCTATTTTTACAACTGGAGATGTTGTGTTGTCTGTATTACCATCAGTATTTAAAAATAGCAGGTTTGGAAACTTATCAACAAAAGTTGATTTTCCAACATAGCTGTCTGCATAAATCCACATGTCAGGGTTTTCATCAATTTTTATGTCCCTTCGCTTGTTTTCAGGTAAAAGCATATATGTTTCTCCTCCTTCGCAATACAATTTATATTCACACCACTCACATAATTTTGAAGGTGCTTTTTCAAATTCAGTTTCATTTTTGATTTCATCACATATTCTGAAAAACTCATTAACCTTTATTTCATCATAGTCTATGTTTACTATCTCAACTTCCATATTTTCTAAAGTTTCTTTTAG
>NZ_FQVG01000112.1 GCF_900129265.1 Caloramator proteoclasticus DSM 10124
TATTCAACTGCATATTCTAAATTGCCATCAATTGCTTCATGAATATCAAGTATTAAATCATTATATTGTGAAAAGCTTTCAAACTCTACTTCAATCCCTGAATCAAGGGATCTTAAAAATTCATTAGCTGTGTGTATTCCATAGGCAGTGCTTAAAACTTGGTTCATGAATATAATTGAATTTTTATATTCTCCTTCTAATATCCTCATCCAGCAAGTTAGCATAGGCTTTCCTGTCTTTGATTCTACAAGTTCCATCTTTTCAATCTTTACCTCATACGTTCCAAAAGGAACTTCTTTGTATTCTGCCTCATTTGATGCTACATTCTTTAAATCTTCCTTTAATCCTTTAATGTCAAACTCCTTGTCGAATTTTTCAAAAATACTTTTGCTTGCCATAATTATTTCCTCCTTTTTATTTTCTTGAGCGTCTGCTCATTTTTGTTTGTTCATCGTCATTTGATATTTCATTATTTGGGTCATTGTTCTTATCTTCATTGTCATATGATACTTCTTCTAAAATAAACCCTTGGGCTTCTTTAAGTGCTTTAATAAACTCATCTTTATCAAGTTTTACTCTCGGAACTTTAAAGTTAAATCTTCCACCACCGAAGATATTTTCACTTTTTTCAAGTAGTAAATATCTTTCATCACCATCCATATATGCTCTAACTGTTAAATCAACGGTTCCTGCTAACACATTGGCTATTTTTTCATTTATATTTGGTTTTATTGTTGTTAGCTTGTTTCCATTTTTTAATGTTATTTCTGTATTAATTTCTTTTGATATATAAATCACTTGGTATCCTAAATTTTTAAGCCTTTTTATTGCTGATAGAAATTCAGTTCTAACCATGTCCCATCCTTTGCCAAAGCCAGCATCCTGCTCGTGGTCTATTCCAAGTTTTTTATACATATATAATCTGCAGTGTTCATAAAGGTCCTCGATTAAATCAATGCATACTTTTTCGAAGGTATTATCTTTTCTCTCAAGCTCCGTTATAACATCAAGGAACACTTCCCATGCCATTTTTACTTTCTTTAATCTTCCTTCAAATGTTACTTCATCTGCTATTTTTACAATTGGAGATGTTGTGTTATCTGTATTCCCATCAGTGTTTAAAAATAACAGGTTAGGGAACTTATCAACAAAAGTTGATTTTCCTACATAGCTGTCTGCATAAATCCACATATCAGGGTTTTCATCAATTTTTATGTCCCTTCTTTTGTTTTCAGGTAAAAGCATATATGTTTCTCCTCCTTCACAATAAGTTTTATATTCACACCATTCACATAGCTTTGAAGGTGTTTTTTCAAACTCAGTTTCATTTTTAATTTCATCACATATTCTGAAAAACTCATTAACCTTTATTTCATCATAGTCTATGTTTACTATCTCAACTTCCATATTTTCTAAAGTTTCTTTTAG
>NZ_FQVG01000111.1 GCF_900129265.1 Caloramator proteoclasticus DSM 10124
TTAATGAAGTTAACACTTGAAGAAAAGATAGCTCATGGAGGCAACCCGGTATTAAGATGGATGATGGACAATATTTATATAAAGACTGACCCTGCAGGAAACATAAAGCCTGATAAAGAAAAATCAACAGAAAAGATTGATGGTGCTGTGGCTTTAATTATGGCACTTGATAGGGCTTTAAGGAATCAAAACACAGGGTCTGTTTATGATGATAGGGGGATTTTAGTGTTGTAAAATATAAATTTTACCCTTCGACAGTTTTATATCCAAATTATAAAGAAGTGTAACGAATCCAAACGAAAATAATGATTGACAGACGCTTGCTTTGATTATATAATTAAATTAATGAATCGTGACGAAGAGTTACACAATAAAAGGAGGGTAAAATATGAATGTTTTTCAAATGAAAACAAAACCCCATGGTATTCAAAGGTTTAAACAATTTATAGAAGAAGGATTTGTGTGTATTGGCTGGCCAGGCATAGGAGATTTGCATGGTATAGATAAAGATGAGATAAAGCAAAGATTAATTAAAAGGTATGGTTATACAGGTCATGAGTTAGGATATGCTTTAGGTCAAGTTAATGCATTTGTCAATACAATGCAAGATGGAGATATTGTAATAATAAAGGAAAAAGGTTGGGCTTATATTGGTATTGTTGGTGAATATGTGTATGAACAACAATATGATAATGATCAGGATGGAATGTGTCATAGAAGAAAAGTTGAATGGAAAAATCGAATTTTAATTAATGAACTACCTACCAGTCTGCAAAAATTATTGAATAATAGAAATACAATTTCTCAATATCCTAATTTATTAGAAGAAACAGAGCTTGATGAAATTTTAGGGAAAAAACAATTAATTAAAAAAGAAGAAATAGAAATGCTGGATAACTTATTTACAGAAGCATTAGCTGTTTTAGAAGAAGAATTAAAATCGATAGATCCAGATAGAAAGTTAAAAGCTGCAATAGAATTAATTCGATTAAAAAATAGCAAATTATAAAATCGAACAACTTTAGTTAAAGGTGGAGATAAATATGTTATATTCGGTAGATATTGGTAAATATGTAAATAAAATTCCGCATGAGAAAGAATTTAAAGCGTGGATGAAAAAATTATCTGACAAAGATTATGTTGCTATTGTAAATGAATTAAATAGTAGAATTAATGGGAATGATATTCATACTTCAAGTTGGATTCCAGGGAATAACTGGACTGGGACAGTTTTTGAACCAATATATAATGCTTGCGATAAAAATGCTGAAGCAGCTGGATTGTTTTTTGGATTAATACTTTTTGATTTAATGATTAAAAGAGATGATGTGTGGGGATTTGGAAGATACGAAAAAAATGGTAAGGAAATAAAGGGAATGACATATTTTTTACTTAAAAACATTCCTTAAAAATATTTTGAAGTTAGCACCTTTGACAGGTGCTTTTTTTATACCCATTTTTAGGAGGTGAACTGATGCGAATACCTTTTTTATCAAAAATATTTGAAGCAAGAGCAGCACCGATTTCGGATAG
>NZ_FQVG01000108.1 GCF_900129265.1 Caloramator proteoclasticus DSM 10124
GTGCATATTTTTTTGTAAAAAAATATGCTGGGGCTACGCCCCAACATTTATTATAGAACCTTATTTACTTCAAATACATCTAAAAGGCCCTTTGAGTACCTGTACGCATTCAAGAAAGGTCGGTTAAGCTCCGCCGGGCCGATGGTACTGCACTAATGCGGTGTGGGAGAGTAGGTCGCTTAAAGAAATGATGAAAAAGTAATTAGATGTAAAATAAATGAGATTGATAGAGTCATAAATAATTTAAACTTGTCTTGATAATATAATGAGAACATTTAGAGTTCCTTGTTAATATCAATACGTTTGATTATTTATGGCTTATTTTTTATAATCAAAGAAGTTATTCACAGTAGTAAAAAGTATGTTAATGTTGATAATTTGCATAAGAATATTATAAAAGTCTGTGGATAATTTAAAAATGTATTAAAAGGGAATTTATAGATAAAGCTATTGGTTATATATAAATATTTTTCTTATAACTTCATTATGGATTTATTTTATACTTAACATAGATATAAATCTAATTTATTCTTCAAAAATAAAACATAAACTGTTTTAGTGATATAATATAATTTAATAGTATTATAAGGGGGATACTATGTTAGCAGGTATTTTAGTTGGGGGAATTGTTTTGATAGTATTAATGGGAGGAATTTATTTTTCACAACAAGTGATAAAACCTAAATGCTTTAAGTATGAAGAAACATATAAAATAGAAGTTGATAAAGGAAAAATAATAGAAGAAAAGTTTAATAGTTTAAAAAGAGAGGAAATAAAAATTAAATCACCATATGGATATGAACTTAATACTATGTATTTTGAAGTACCAAATTCAAATAAGGCTGTAATTATATGTCATGGGATAACCTATACACTTTATGGTCGGTAAAATATATGGATATATTTCTAAAAAGAGGAATTAGTGTATTAATATATGATCACAGAAATCATGGGTTAAGTGGAGGGAAAAATACTACATTTGGACATTATGAAAAATATGACTTGAAGGCAGTTACAGATTGGTTATTTACAAGGCTTGGTGATGGAGGTAAGGTTGGAATAATGGGTGAATCTATGGGAGCAGCAACGGTTTTATTAAATTCAGAAATAGATGATAGAGTGTCATTTTATATAGCGGATTGTGCTTATTCAAGTATGTCAGGTATATTAAAATACAGAATGAGAAAAGATTTTCACATTTATCCTTTTCCTTTGTACTATTCAGCAAGTTTGATTACAAAGATAAGGGCAGGAATATTTTTTAGAGAAGTGTCTCCAATAAAAGCAATTGAAAATGTTGAAACTCCAATTTTCTTTATACATGGGAAAAATGATGATTATGTACCATATCAAATGAGTGTTGATATGTATAATGCTAAAAAGAAGGGGTTTAAAAAAATATATTTGGCACCTAATGCGGGACATGCAGAAGCTTATTGGAATAATAAAGATGAATATGATAGATTAGTTGGAGAGTTTTTAGAACAGATAGTATTTTAATAAAAATAGAAAAACTACTTTCTTTTGATAAGAGGAAGTAGTTTTTTTATTTTATAATTAATAAGTAATAAAGTAAAGTTACATTTATAAATTCAATATAAAAATACAAACAACATTTCCAAGAGTGTCGCTATATAAAAACTTGAGATAAAAATAGAAAAAAGAAGATAAACATATATATTTTAATTTAATGCCTAACTAAAATACATAAATTTTATTATCTACATGATAATATATAAAAGTCGCTTGAAGCGAGCGACAGAAAGAAATAAAAACACCGAAAAAAAGGTGTTGACAAGATAAAAAAGACGTGATAATAT
>NZ_FQVG01000106.1 GCF_900129265.1 Caloramator proteoclasticus DSM 10124
GGTATCCCTCCCATTAAGAAGGATACCAAATACTTGTACAATTTTGTACATTTTTATTTTCCACTTTTCGTACATTTTGATTTTATCATTTACAGCCTAAGAAATCCTTCATGGGGCTAATCAATACAACAGCCTGAGAGGTAATAAAAAAATTACCTCTTTTTTGTTTAAAACCTATTTAATTTGGAAATATTAATAGTAAGTTCTTAAGAAGGGGGATTTTAAATGAAAAGGATTTTATGTGGAATAGTTACATTAGTTATTATTATTTCTTTCATTTATGCAAATAGAGCAACAGGTGAGCTAAACTATAAAGATAAACTCATAAGATTTCACGTTATAGCAAATAGCGATTCAAAGAATGACCAGAGCGTAAAATTAAAGGTTAGAGATGCGGTATTAAAGGAATTAGGGCCAAAACTTCAGAGGGCAAAGACAAAGGATGAGGCAATTGAAATAATTACAAGCAATATTGATAGGATTGAAAATATATCAAATAATATATTGCAAAACAACGGATATAAATATACGGCTAAGGCAAGCCTTGGTACATACACCTTCCCTATAAAAAGCTATGGAAACATAACCTTAAAGGAGGGTGATTACACAGCCCTAAGGATAGTCCTTGGAGAAGGTGGAGGTAAGAACTGGTGGTGTGTAATGTTCCCACCATTATGCTTTATTGATATAACAAAGGGCCTCACAACTGAAGAGACAGAACAGCAGTTAAATAAAGTTTTAAATGAGGAAGAAGTAACAGAGGTTATGAATATTTCAGACTTCAACAAGGAGAAGCACGAGAAGGTGGTATTTAAGTTTAAGATATTAGAGCTATTTGAGGGATTATTTAAATAGAAAAAGGGGCTGTTTTCAGCCCCTTTATTGGTTCTCAATTTTTTGGAGTATAAGATTGCATATATCCCTTGTTGCATTTGGCTTTGCTTTTTCTCTGCAGCATTCTTTCATATGTTGTAGCCTAACTTTGCTATTTAAAAGCTGCATAAGAATGCTTACAACGCTGTCGTCTGAGTGTATTCTTGCGGCAATGCCATTATTTAATAGATAGTCAGCATTCTTTTCCTCTTGACCTGGGATTGCAGAATTAATGACAATAGGAATTTCTTTGATTAACGCTTCTGTAATGGTAAGCCCACCGGGTTTTGATATTAATAGGTCTGATGCAGACATAAGAAGGTTAATATTATCAGTATAGTCAAAAACAATTGTCCTTTTGTTTGTTCTTGATGCTATTTCATTTAGTTGATTTCTAAGTTTTATATTTTGTCCAGCACAGGCAATTATTTGTATATCAAGCTTTGAGAAGGCAAGTTTCTCAAACATATCTTTTATATTACCAATTCCAAGACCACCACCCATTAAAAGGACAGTAAATTTATCATCTAACTCTAATTCTTTTCTTGCTTCTCTTTTATCTATCCTTTGAAGAAATTCCTCAGAAACAGGAATTCCAAGTGGATAAATTGTCTCCTTTTCAATTCCCTTTTCAACTAAATCCTGAATGAAGTCCTCATTAGGTATAACATAGGCATCTATATGGCTGTATAGCCAAAAGGAATGTGGTGCATAGTCTGTTAATATTGCAATACAGGGACATTCGATTTTATTTTTCCTTTTAAGTTTAGATACCATTTCAAGTGGGAATGGGTGTGTACAGACTATTGCTTGAGGTTCATATTCTTCAATTAGTCCCTTTATTTTAATAGAAAGTATTTCATTTATTATACTTGATAAGTTAGATAGGGTATCCTCTGAATCGGCATATTTATAAAGCTTTCCGTAGAGTGCAGGTGTCTTCTTTAAACTTTTTAAATACCCACCTACTATTATCTTATCAATTATAGGATTTATCCTGAATTATTCATGGAATTTATTTAAAAGAGTTCTATAGCCCATATTAACTTAATTTTTTACTAAACTGCATTTCACTTAAAAAGTGA
>NZ_FQVG01000104.1 GCF_900129265.1 Caloramator proteoclasticus DSM 10124
TTTTTTTTTATTCACTTCTAAACAGTTCTGTTGTTTATACCTTCATATTCTCCTCTCCTTCTTAGCCATAGTTCTGCATACATTAGCTGTCTTTTTATATATGGATCTGTTTCTTTTCCTCCACTTGCAAGCCAGTCTGTTATTCTCTTTTCAATGTCGTCAAATACCTCTGGTGGAAGTTTATGAGCTACTTCTAATAAGTCATCTAAATTTTTTAACATATCTTTGCACCTCCATTATTTATAAACTCATTTATAAACATCTCAGGAATTAGAATCTTTCTACCTACTCTGACACACCTGAGTTTGTTCTGCCTTATCAGTTCATATATGCTTGTTTTTCCACACCTAAGCATTTTTGCAACTTCTTCTACGTTATAGATTTTTGTTTCCATCTTCATCACCCTCACAGTCTATCAACTCATTTATGCTACATCTTAGAGCTTTAGCAAGTTTACACAGAACTTCAGCACTTGGGTTGTTATATTTACCTTTTTCAAGTTCATTGATATAACTTTTAGCCACTCCACTTCTTAGAGCTAACTGCCTTTGTGTCATATTTCTTTTTCTTCTTAATTCCTTAATCCTTATTTTCATGGGAAAACCTCCAATCTTTGTTTCCCCACATCTCCCTTAGTGATTTTGAATAAACTGTTTCATCTAATTCTCTTATACAATCCTCTAACAACTTCTTTGTAAAACTTACTGTAATATCAATTCCTTTAAATTCTCCTTGAATAAGTTCAATAATCTTTTGTATTGCTCTTATCCTTTTTTCCTGGGTAACAGTTAGATTACTGTTATCCATATTTAACCTCCTATTTATTGATAAGAAATGCATATACTAATAACAAAAATCTAAGCTGTATTTTTGTTGTCACTTTTAGTGACTTCAATAGCTAAAAAAATATCTTCTATTGAGCAATGAAAAATTTCACACATTTTCTTGATAAGTTCTTTACCAGGCTCTCTATAACCTGTTTCAATTTTATGATACATACTATAACTTATACCTAATGATTTTGCTGCTTCTTTAGCTGTTTGAAATCCTGCTTTTATTCTTAGTTCTTTAAATTTCATTTGGCTCCCTCCTTTCAATTACTATTATATCACTTTTCGTGACATTGTATACATTTAGTGACGTTTGTATTATTTAATTATGTCACGTTTTGTGCAGTTTTCTTTAATTATCTAATTATTTCGCATTTATTCTTTGATTTATATGTTGCAATTGTCACTATTAGTGTTAAAATATTAAGTATAGAGGAGGTGAATTTATGCATATTGGTGATAGAATAAAAAAATTGAGAACTGAAAAACAAATTACACAACCAGAGTTAGCTAAAATATTAGGTGTATCACGTTCAACCATTGCAATGTATGAAAATAATGAAAGAGAACCTAATATAAAAACAATAAATAAAATTGCTGATTTTTTTAACGTTACCACCGATTACCTCCTCGGAAGAACAGATAATCCAACTGGTATGATTTTAACTAATAAAGAGCTGAATAACTACCTCCCTGAAGAAGCTAAACAAAGAAAAATTGAAGTTGAAATAGAAAAGAAACCTAATTTAACTGAAGAAGAATTGAAATATATAGCAGATATGGTTTTAAAAAAGTTAGCTGAGCATTATGCTAATGTTGAAAAAAACAAATAAAAAATAGAATACTCTCAAAGCTATTTAAAATAATATTTTTTAGGGGTTGGGTAATATGAATTCAAAAAAAATGAAATTATTTATTATTTGTTTATTTACAGGTTTTTTAGGCGGACATTATTTTGTAATTGGTAAATTTAAAAGGGGATTTTTATATTTCTTTACGTTTGGTTTATTTGGATTTGGTTGGTTTTATGACTTGATTCAAATATTGATTAAAGATGATTTTACAAAGCATATACAAGAAAAAGATAAAGTTGCAGAAAATAATAAATTTGAAACAGTATTTGTTCATCAAAACAATTTACAACAGCAACAATATAATGAAAACAAAATTAACCTGAATTATTCATGGAATTTATTTAAAAGAGTTCTATAGCCCATATTAACTTAATTTTTTACTAAACTGCATTTCACTTAAAAAGTG
>NZ_FQVG01000103.1 GCF_900129265.1 Caloramator proteoclasticus DSM 10124
TTTATATAGCTTTAGCATTTTGGCTTAAATGTTAAAAGGGAAGGCTTTTGCTTTTAGCATTACCTTCCCCTTATTATTCTGCAGGTTTAACATCTATTTGAAATTTTATTTTTCAGCTTCTTTTTAATCATCTCTTTAACTAGTTGCTTAATTTGAATTATTCAACGAGTTTTGATTGGTGTAATTGTTGATGAAGTATTGGAAATGATGGAATTTTGATTTGTAGTTCATTCTGTCAATTGTTTTTCAGCGAGATTTTTATAAGTTTTTCAGCGAGTTGCGTTTATATTTTAAATTCACTTTCTAAAGAAAAAAGACCCTTTTAGGTCTTCTACTGCTCATTGGTATTTTCCATTTCAAGTAACATTATTTCCTGCTAAAGCTTTTGAATCTGCTTTCCTATTTCTTCTCTTTCAGCCTTACTCAAGTCATTTTCAAAAGCTTCAACAGCTAATTGCCTCATCATTATTAATCGTTCCTCTATCATATCAAGAATTTGTATTCTATATTTTACCCGTTGAAGTTCTTTTATTAACTCTTCTTTTTCATCCATAACTTCACACACTTACATCTATTATTCTTCCTAAATTTGGGTCAACACTCTTTTCTATCATCTTAACTGTTTCATTGACAGTTTGCTTACCTGTTTCCATTGCAAGCTTCATTACTGCAAGGCTTGTTTCTTGAGCGACTTTTGCTTGGTTTAGGTTGATTGATAGGGCAGCTATGTCCATTCAACCTCCTCCTTTTTACTTTCTTTTTCAAATCACATTTATCTATATTGCAAATTTATTCTGCTTGTTTTAATTTTTATTCATAATTTTTCAAAATTTCCTAGGAATTCTTGCGTTCAAATCTAATTTTATTTTTGTAGTTGATATTTCAGGTGTTCTTGGTATATATATAACTTCACATATATCTTTTAAAAAATCAAACTTTCCTTCCCAATCATCACCTATAACAAAAACATCAATATTATATTTTTTAATATCAATCATTTTTTGTTCCCAACAAGTTTCAGGTATAACGTAATCTACATATTTAATTGATTCAAGTAAAACTTTTCTTTGCTCATAATTAAAATAAGCCTTTTTTCCTTTTATTAAATTAAACTCGTCAGTTGATAATCCAACAATTAAAAAATCTCCAAATTCTTTTGCTCTTTTCAATAAATTTATATGTCCATAATGTAACAAATCAAAAGTTCCATAAGTAATAACTTTTTTCATAAAAAAATCATCCCTAAACATGTTTTTTGATTATACTTAGTAAATTTTGTCTAAAGAAATTATCGTTTTTTTCCTCAATTTTATCACTAATATAATCCATTATAACATTTACTACTCTTTCTGAAGATTTACCATCCGTAAATTGAAAAAATTCATTTCTTAATTTAATCCTAATTTCCTTTTGATATTCAAATATATTTTCATTTTCTAATACTTTTTTTAAATCTTCTCCATTATATACTGTTATAATTTCATTACTTATTTTCTGTTCTATGCTTCTATAATCTGTTATTTCTTCACATCCTTGAATATCCATATACAATTTTATCAAATTAATATCAGATAATATGCCATCAAATAAAATCCCACTATTATCAAATAATAAATAATCTGAAACTGCAAATAATCTTAAAATATCATACTTATCATCCACTACATTTTCAAATAAATTAAAAATCTTATTTTTTCTATCTTCTTCCTCTTTTAAATATGCTGTTCCATGATGCAGCTTTATAATTATATTATAATTTTCTTTTAACTCATAAATAATTTCTAACCAACTATCAATTGAAGATAACCTACCATATGTCGGAGTATATAATAATGTCTTTTTATTTTTATCTAATGCAAAATCCTTTATGGCTTCTTTTTTTAAAAGCTCTTTTTCTGTAAACCATCTATCGAATTTAGGATATCCAACTTTTTCACAAGTATTATATATATTAAGTTTATTAAAGTCATATGAGCCAAAACAAAATATTTTATCATATAATATATTCCACCAACTACATGCATAAACTTCTTTTGCAAATCCATACATAAACCTAAAATTGTATTTTCCTGATTCCATTACTTCTTTTCCATAATATGTATTTGTAATTAAACATTTATATTTAATACCATACTTTTTAATATCAGATAAAAACAAAATTTTATACTTGTTATTAAATTCTTTATATAGAAAATTCATATTTTCTATATACATATTTCTATAGTTTTCATCATATCTCATATAATCATTTATTATTATATGTGGTAATATACCCCTTTTTTCTAATTCAAAAATAGTATCTTTATATAAATAATAATGTAACGGAGTTGAAAAAACAAAACCTATATCATTATATTTTATATCAACTTGATTATTAAACCTGAATTATTCACCAACCAAAAATTAAACTGAAAAATATTTATAAGAAATCTTAG
>NZ_FQVG01000110.1 GCF_900129265.1 Caloramator proteoclasticus DSM 10124
CATAGTGTAAAATTATTGTAGGACGAAAAAGGACAAAAAATTTAAAAGAGACAACCCCTGTGGTAAAATAAAAAGTGGAAAAAACACAAACCAATAAGGGGGTGTCTCTTTTGAATAATATTATACAACAACATTTAATAAATTTCACTACTAAATTAATAAAAAATGTAGAAGAAATGCTGTCAAAAGAATGGGATTTTACAAAACTTGTTGAGGTAGTTAAAGAATCGACTGATGAACTTGGAAGGAATATAATAAAAGACTTTTTAGAAGAATTAGATAAAGCGATTAAAGAAGATGATAAGAGAAAAAAGGAATGGATAGTTGAAAGAAAAGACAAGAAAAGTATTATTACGCTCCTAGGAGGAATAGAATATTCAAGAACATACTACAAATCAAGAAAGAGCGGAGAATATAGATATTTACTTGATGATGTTATAGGTATAAGGAAACATGAGAAGGTGGATAAAGAAGTAAAGATAAGGCTTGTAGAGAATGCAATCAACATGTCCTACGAAGAAAGTAGCAAGATAACATGCAAAGAGAAGCTAAGTAGGCAAACAGTATTTAATGCAATAAGGCAGGTAGGGGAAGTAGAGGTAAAGAGAGAAGTAAAAGAAAAAAGGAAGGTAAGGGTATTATACATAGAAGCGGATGAAGATCATGTTGCACTGCAGGATGGCAAAAAGGAGATGCCAAGGCTTGTCTATGTTCATGAAGGAAGGCAAGAGAGGAATGGAAGGAATGAATTAAAAAATGTATATTACAAAGCATACGTAGGAGTAGAAGCAGAAGAAATATGGATAGATGTAGCGGATTATGTGTATGAGAATTATGAAATAGAGAGCATAGAAAAGATATATATAGCAGGGGATGGGGCAAGATGGATAAAGGAAGGAATAGAGTGGATTCCAAAAGCGAAATTTGTATTAGACAGATATCATTTAAACAAATACATAATAAGAGGGACAGCAAAGAGAGAAGAATATAGGGAAAAGATATGGAAAGCCATAAATGAAGGAGATAAGAAGGGTTTAAGGGAAATATTTAAGGAGCTTGCAAGTAAAGCAGAAACTAATACAGAAAAAGAAAGGATAAAAGAAGCAAGAAGGTATATATTAAACAACTGGGAAGGGATAGAAATATATAAAGATGACGATGAAGTAATAGGATGCAGCGCAGAAGGGCATGTAAGCCATGTATTATCGGCGAGATTAAGCAGCAGGCCATTAGGATGGAGCAAGGAAGGATTAAAGATAATGGCGAAGCTAAGGGTATTCAGCAAGAATGGAGGAAATTTAAGGGAAATAAGTGTGTTTAAGGAAGATGAAAAAGCCTTCAAGGTAAGTAAGAAGAAAATAAAAGAAGCGATAAGGAAGATAAATAAATCTTCACGCGAAGTTATGAATAATATAACGATATTGAACATAGGGAAAGTAACGCCAATTTACAGGATATTAAAATCAATAAAATATGAAAATATAATTTAAGTTTTTTAAATTTAACAAACGCCTTGAAACTAGCTAATTTAAGGGGTTGTCTATAAAAATTAACCTACAATATCTTGACACTATC
>NZ_FQVG01000102.1 GCF_900129265.1 Caloramator proteoclasticus DSM 10124
AAAGTTGATACAAGACTAACAACAAGAGCAGCTTTAGGACTTAATGAGTCAGTTCCATCAGATGGAGGATTTTTAGTTCAAAAGGATTTTGTATCTGAGCTTTTAAAAAGGACATACGAAACAGGAATTTTAGCATCAAGAGTTAGAAGAATACCAATATCAACAAATTCAAATGGGCTGAAAATAAATGCAGTAGATGAAACATCAAGAGCAAATGGTTCAAGATGGGGTGGAGTTCAAACCTACTGGGAAAATGAAGCCGAACAGCTTATGGCATCAAAACCTAAGTTTAGAACAATGGACCTATCTTTAAAGAAACTTACAGGACTTTGCTATGCAACTGATGAACTACTGCAGGATGCTGCTGCACTTGAGAGTGTAATAATGCAGGCATTTGCAGAGGAATTTGGATTTAAAATAGATGATGCAATTATAAATGGAACAGGCAGTGGACAGCCACTTGGAATATTAAACTCTGATGCACTTGTTAAGGTTTCTAAGGATAATGGACAAACAGATGTAATAACTGTTGAAAACCTTCTTAATATGTGGGCAAGACTGTGGGCAAGAAGCAGGTCAAATGCAGTATGGTTTGTAAATCAAGAACTAGAACCTATTTTATACACCTTAAAGGTTGGAGACAAACCAGTATACATTCCAGCAGGAGGATTATCAGAGGCACCTTATGCAACCCTTCTTGGAAGGCCAGTTGTCCCAATTGAACAGTGCTCACAAGTTGGAGAAGTTGGGGACATAATTTTAGCTGACATGAGCCAGTATGTTTTAATAGATAAAGGCGGAATAAATGCTGCAAGCTCAATTCACGTAAGATTCCTTTATGATGAGAATGTATTTAGGTTTATTTACAGAGTAGATGGACAGCCACTATGGAATAAGCCGCTAATGCCTTATAAAGGAAGCGGAGCAATAAGCCCATTTGTAGCACTTGCAAAGAGAAACTAAAGGAGGTTATAGAGAATGAAGATAATTGATTTAAAAGTGCCTGGGACAATATTTTCATCACCTATTAGCACAAGTGAAATAGAACTTAAAAACTATGGAGAAGTAACATTTTTAATAGAAAGCGGTGAAGGAACAGAGGGCATAACAACAGTTATAGTTCAGGGTAGAAGTGGAACAGATGGAGAATACACCAATGTTGCTTTTTTATTTGCTGAAAAGAATGGTGAGTTTACTGAAGTTGAAGAATCAGGTAAAGCAATAACAATTGGCGGAACATCTGGTGCAGTTAAGTTTTATAGGGTAAAGGTAACCGATATGCTTTTAGCTTCGAAGGAAGTTGATAGAATAAAGCTAAATTTAACTGCTGTTGATGGTTCAACTGTAGTTGGTGCAATATATGCTATTTTAGACAAACCTAGATACTCAGAATGAAGGTGGTTAAATGAACCTTAAAGTTATTGAAGGACCTGTAAAAGAAGTTATAACTTTAGAAGAAGCAAAAAGCCACTTAAGAATTGATGGGGATGATGAGGATAGCCTCATCTCCTCATATATTCAAGCTGCAAGAGAGTATGCTGAAATATTTACAGGAAGAAGTTTTGTAGAGAAAACTTATGAATATATAACAAATCCTAAAGAAAAGTATGCATATTTAGAACTTCCAATGCCACCGCTTGTTGAAGTATTGGAGGTTTCTATTGTGCAAAACAATAATGCAAAGTTACTAAATGAAAATATAGACTATTACATCCTAAAAGGATATGATGAAAGTTTAGTTTATCCTAGCTTAGAGAGAGGATGGCCTAAAGAGTCGCTTGAAAGAACAGGTGGTATAAAAATAAAATATAGGGCTGGATATAGTGAATCTCCAATGGCAGTTAAGCAGGCTATTTTAATATTAGTTGCACACTTTTATGAAAACAGGGAAAACTTAACAACAAAGGACTATAAAGAAATTCCCTTTGGTGTATCATCACTTTTAAGACCCTTTTGGATACCGAGGTGGTAAAAGATTGAATATTGGGGATATGAAACACAGAATTACAATACAAAAGCCTGTTGTAATTATTGACGAAAGCGGGTTTGAAAAAGAAACTTGGGAGGATTTTAAGACAGTTTGGGCATTTATATCAAATCTTCACGGCAGAGAATACTTTGAAGCTGCAACTGTAAATGCTGAGAAAACTATAAAGTTCACAATACGATTCATTGATGGAATTGATAACAGTATGAGAATATCCTTTAAAGGAAAACAATATGAAATAACATTCGTAGACAACATAAAGTATGAGAATAGGTTTCTTGAAATAAAGGCTTTGGAGGTTGAAAGTATTGGCTAAAATAGAGCTTGAAGGGATGCAGGAACTTATAGATAAAGTCAATAAACTTGGGGCAAAAGGTGAAGTTATAAAAAAGAACACGCTCATAAAAGCCGGAACACTTGTTAAAAATGCTATGGAAAAGAAGGCTCCAAGGTCCATTTTAAATAAAAAACATATGGCGGATAATATAAAGATGT
This sequence comes from Caloramator proteoclasticus DSM 10124, assembly GCF_900129265.1. Classification (GTDB taxonomy): domain Bacteria; phylum Bacillota; class Clostridia; order Clostridiales; family Caloramatoraceae; genus Thermobrachium; species Thermobrachium proteoclasticum. Next base: position 2,483 of record NZ_FQVG01000102.1, read on the forward strand.
CAGATATAGAAAAGGAAAATGGAGTAGATTATATAAAAATAGGTCCAAATAAAGG
>NZ_FQVG01000100.1 GCF_900129265.1 Caloramator proteoclasticus DSM 10124
GCCTTTTTCCCTTCCAAAATTTCAATAAAATAGAAAAAATCTAATTTCCTATAAAGAAAAAAGCTTTACTGGAAATTAGATGCGAAATCTCTGAATGCCTAATATAATTATTGACACTAAGTATTAGGTGTTTTATAATAACTTCAATGGCTAATAACAAGCACTGTAAGTTTACTTATGGTGCTTGTTATTAATTATAAAATGTGTTTTATTATTAAATATTTAGCATATAATATTATAAATTTAATGTTAAAAGGGGAGTAATAATATGGCAGAAAACAAACAAGTTATTCTTACATATGAAGGAATTAAAAAAATAGAAGAGGAATTAGAATACCTAAAAACAGTAAAAAGAAAAGAAGTAGCACAGAAGATAAAAACTGCAATTTCCTATGGAGACTTAAGTGAAAACTCAGAATATGATGAAGCAAAGAATGAACAAGCATTTGTAGAAGGAAGAATAGCAACACTTGAGAATATGCTAAAGAATGCAAAAGTAATTGATGAAGAAGACATTAAAACTGATGTTGTATCAATAGGTTGTATAGTTAAAGTTAAGGATTTAGAATATGGAGATGAAATGGAATTTACAATAGTAGGTTCTGCAGAGGCGGATTTTAAGAAGATGAAGATTTCAAATGAAGCTCCTATAGGAAAGGGATTAATGGGTAAAAAGGTTGGAGATAAGGTTGAAATTCAAGTACCAGATGGTACAATAACTTATGAAATATTAGAAATTAAAAGACATTAAAAATGGAGGTATAAAAGATGGCAAATGAAGAACTAAATCAGGTTGAATTAAATCAACTTGAAGAGGAGTACAACGAGCTTATAAGACAGAGAATACAAAAGCTTGAAGAATTAAAAGAAAAAGGACAAGACCCCTTTGAGATAGTTAAGTACGATAGGACTCATACATCAAAACAAATAAAGGATAATTATGAAGAGCTTGAAAATAAGACAGTTAGAGTTGCGGGACGTCTAATGTCAAAGAGAATTCACGGTAAAGCTGGTTTTAGCGATATACACGATAGATATGGAAAACTTCAACTTTATGTAAAGATTGATAATGTTGGTGAAGAAAAGCTAAAGTTCTTCAAGAGCCTTGATTTAGGTGACATAATTGGAGTTGAAGGAGAGGTATTTAAGACTAAAACAGGAGAGATAACAGTTTTAGTTAAGGACTTTACTTTACTTACAAAGTCATTAAGACCTCTTCCAGAGAAGTGGCACGGATTAAAGGACCCAGATTTAAGATATAGACAAAGATATGTTGATCTAATAGTTAATGATAATGTTAGAGATACATTTATAAAGAGAACTCAAATAATAAAGGCAATAAGAAAATTCTTAGATGATAGAGATTACATAGAAGTTGAAACCCCAATCTTATCACCAATTGCAGGTGGTGCAGCAGCAAGACCTTTCATAACTCACCACAATGCTTTGGATATAGATATGTATTTAAGAATTGCTACAGAACTATATCTAAAGAGATTAATTGTTGGTGGATTTGAAAGAGTATACGAAATTGGAAAGAATTTCAGAAATGAAGGAATAGACGTAAGACACAATCCAGAGTTTACTGCAATAGAACTATATCAAGCATATGCGGATTATAATGATATGATGGAACTAACTGAACAGTTAGTAGAGTTTATATGTAAGGAAGTTTTAGGGACAACAAAGGTTACATACCAGGGTACAGAAATAGACTTTAAAGCACCTTGGGATAGGATAACTATGAAGGATGCTGTTAAAAAATATGCTGGAGTAGATTTTGACTCAATCCAATCAGACGAAGAAGCAAGAGAAATAGCAAAAAAGATGAAGGTTGAAGATGAACTTAAAAAGGAATTGAAGGATTGTAATAAAGCAGATATATTAGTTGCTTTATTTGAAACATATGCAGAAAAGCACTTAATTCAACCAACATTTGTATTAGACTATCCTGTTGAAGTTTCACCACTTACAAAGAAAAAACCAGATGATCCAGCCTTTACTGAAAGATTTGAAGCTTATGTATTTGGAAGAGAAATTGCAAATGCATATTCAGAGCTAAACGATCCTATTGATCAAAAGGAAAGATTTTTACAACAACTAAGAGAACGTGAACTTGGTGATGATGAAGCGTATATGATGGATGATGATTTTATAAATGCACTTGAAATAGGTATGCCTCCAACAGGGGGATTGGGTATAGGTATAGATAGATTAATAATGTTCCTAACTGATTCATATTCAATCAGGGACGTTATTCTATTCCCAACAATGAAGCCTACGAAGTAATTTGATTTATGAATTGAATTAATGTATAAGTTGAATTGGCCAAGAATAATTCTTGGCCAATTATTGTATATTTTTATATTGGGCAAAGATATTATTGATGATGTTTTATTTATATAAATTATCAAGTGTTATCTTCTGTTATCTTCAGTAAGTGTGGTGAATAATTTTGATATTATATATAAAGTTATAATTATAATATATGTAGTTATAAGTTTATATATAACAAATAATGTTAATAAAAAAATGCAAAAAACATATTGCAAAAAATAAAATTATTGATATAATATAATCTGTAAGCGTTCCACGGTAGCTCAATGGTGGAGCATCCGGCTGTTAACCGGAGGGTTGGAGGTTCGAGTCCTCTCCGTGGAGCCAATTTAATTTTAAAAAAGATATTGACAAGTAGTAAAAGGCATAATATAATAAATTATGTTGTTAGCGACACCAAGAATAAATAAAAATTAAAAAGGTGTTGACAAGATAAAAAAGACGTGATAAGATAAATAAGCGTCAACGGTCCTTGAAAACTGAACAGCGAGAGCGAACGTACCAAATAAG
>NZ_FQVG01000099.1 GCF_900129265.1 Caloramator proteoclasticus DSM 10124
CTATCCGAAATCGGTGCTGCTCTTGCTTCAAATATTTTTGATAAAAAAGGTATTCGCATCAGTTCACCTCCTAAAAATGGGTATAAAAAAAGCACTTGCAAAATATAAGTGCTTTTTAATAAAAATCTTTTATTTTTGTAATTATTCTTTCAAAGCTATTTTCAAATATCTGTTTATTAAAACTTATAACTTCATTTTCATTTATTCGTTCAATTAAATATCTCTTATTTGCTTTATATGCACTAACACAAATCAAAATCTCAGGTGTAACTGGCATTACATGCGCTAAATTTCCATCTAAGTCCTTTCCAACAAAACTAGGGCTATCACTTGTTATAAATTTTTTGTTTCCTGATGCTATATAAAACTTTATGTTTAGAAATTTTATATATTTTTTAACTAAATCATACATTTTACCTTCATCTTTTAAAAACTCTCGATATTCCTTTAACAAATAAAAGTGTTTTATTTCTTCTGATGCTGTTTCTATATACAATTTTGCTCTGTCTTCTTTTGGTATATCGATTCTTTCCAATCCAGTTATTTTAGAAAGCCATTCACAAATCTCATTAAAAACCTCATTACCATTAAAGCCCCTCCAATTATATAAAATTACAAACCTCATTATTAATCCCTTATAAAACTCATCAATTTCTTTTAATTTTATTCTACAAATTTTATATTCAATGGTATTTCTAAGCCACCCCCACTTGTTTTCATACCTTTGGGCCCAAAGATTTTCTATATCCATTATCTTTACATTTTCTATTTCATTTTTTAATACATTTTTAATTTTTTTAGAAATTACATTTCCATCTTTTATAATAACCCATTTGTTAAATTCATAGTATCTTTTATTATAATCTTCTAAATTTTCAAGTTTTATATTATCACAATAAACTTCATAGCCTTCCAAAACTTTAAAAATTTTTTCCAAATCCTTAATTTCACATATAGGCATACCTGCTTTAATAGTGTGGAAATCACTACGTCCAAAATTATTATCAATATTTTTGGTATCTATTTTATTTGTTTTTTTATCAATTACATATATGCTTTCATTTTTATGACACCAAGCTTTCAAATAAGTTTTGTTAAGTTATATGATATTTGAATTTCATCTCCCCTTTGAGTTATCTTATATATAGCGAAAAACAAAATACCTCCGAAGGAGAGATGAAATTATGTGCAAATCATTGAATAAAATTTCATGTCCAAGATGCCATAGTCAAAATCTTTATCGCTTTGGAAAAGACAAAGCAGGTAATCAAAAATATCAATGTAAAGATTGTAGACGCCAGTTTACCCTTGAAAATTGTGCGGGTAAGAAAAATCGTGTATTGAGAGGGTACCCTCGTTGTCCTGTTTGTGGTAGTGGTACTTATTTGCACCATGATTATGAGTATTATTCCCATTTCACTTGCAACTCTAAAAAATGCGGTCATTCTATTTATGTTGCAAAACCGATTAATATACCCTCTGCATCTTGTGAATTAATTAAGGGAAAGACCGATTTTAAAAGAATGAGGTTCCCCTTATTTTTAGTTCTTACTGCACTTAATCTATATTATCTAAATGGTTCTTCAACAAGAAGAATATCTCAATTCTTTAAACTAACCTACAATGTCAAAGTTTCTCACGTAACTATTGCATCTTGGTGTAAAAAATTTGCTCCAATTTTTCTAAGTATAGCTAATAAACTTACTAAAAACCTTGATTTAAGTGCCTCTGATGAATGGCATGCCGACGAAACTGTCGTTTTTATTAATGGTAAAAAACATTATCTTTGGTTAATCATGGATTCAGAAACCAGAATGGTTCTTGGTTTTAATTTATCTCCTTCAAGAGATGCTTCTCAAGCTTTTGCTTTGTTTAAATCTGCAAGTAAATTTGGATGTCCATCAGCTATTGTGACAGATAGATTAGGCTCATATAATCTTGCTACTAAAACTATTTTTAATACTTCAAAACACATAAAAGTTCAATCGTTTAAAGATGATATATCCAACAACTTAATAGAAGCTTTTAATGATACATTTAAAGACTGGTATAAACGTAAAAGAGGTTTTAAATCATTTGAAAGTGCAAACACTCTAATTGCAATGTTTATTTTCCATTATAATTTTTTAAGACCTCACTATTCTTTAAACAACCTAACTCCTGCACAAGTTGCTGGTATTTTAGTTGATGAAAAAAATATTAATAACTGGCTTCTGTCTGCTTAATTTTCAAATAAACCATATATTCTTAATACACCTACATTTTTTAAGTTTTACGTAGGTGCCTTCGGCATGCCTTTTTTTCGTAAATTCAGTATTATTAAACTTTATCAACTGAAATCACATAAAAAAACGTGTAATTTTGTGTAATTATACGAATAGCTACGCTATTTTTTCATATTTACTTAACACAATCTTCAAATATGTTTTGGGAATTAAATGATGATATTTTTTTTCATGTGGCATATCTATAACCTCTTTATAGAACTAAATTTAAACAACAAAATTATATTACTTATCAAACAATAATATACAATATAACTACTAATACTCTGTTTATCAAAGTATATTTTTTACTTTACATTAATATTGCTTTTTAAAATTTCAACCTATTTCTTTAAGAACTTCGAAGTCGTATATTTATTCTACCATTTTTGTAATATTTTTTACAACACCAAAATCCCCCTATCATCATAAACAGACCCTGCGTTTTGATTTCTTAAAGCCCTATCAAGTGCCATTATCATTGCTACAGCACCATCAATCTTTTCAGTTGACTTTTCTTTATCCGGCTTTATGTTTCCCGCAGGGTCAGTCTTTATATAAATATTGTCCATCATCCATCTTAATACCGGGTTGCCTCCATGAGCTATCTTTTCTTCAAGTGTTAACTTCATTAA
>NZ_FQVG01000098.1 GCF_900129265.1 Caloramator proteoclasticus DSM 10124
GGTTTGTGTTTTTTCCACTTTTTATTTTACCACAGGGGTTGTCTCTTTTAAATTTTTTGTCCTTTTTCGTCCTACAATAATTTTACACTATGATAGGGGATTACCCCTATTTTTTTGCAGTTGACAAAAAAAAACGATGGTACTATAATCAAAATAGAATATGCACCTGTAGCTCAGCAGGATAGAGCAACGGTTTCCTAAACCGTGTGTCGCACGTTCGAATCGTGTCAGGTGCACCACGAAAGTCCTTGAAAACAAATGTTTTCAAGGACTTTTTTATTACTAAAATGACGCTTTAATAATTTAGCTCAAGCCAATAATTTATTCAGGACAAGAATTACTATTATAATCAAAAAAATAAGACCTCAAAGGAGGTCTAACGACTCATAACAGATTTTAAATCGTTCATAAACTTATAAGTTTCTTCAACCTTGTAGAACTCTTTATCAACTTCTTTGATGAAAGTTAAAATTGTTTGTTGTGTTTTTTCAATAGAATCAAGTCTTAATTCAATAGAACCAAGCCTTGAATTGATAGAATCAAGTTGTTGATAAACAGAGCTAAGCTTTTCATCAAAAAGTTTTTCAAGAGCCTTTAAAAGCACTTCATTTTCCATAATAACACCTCTGAAAAAATACTGCTAATAAATTATAGCATAAGTATTATAGAAATAAAAGATTGAAAGAAAAAGAGAAGTAATATGAACTAAATTATGGGTTAGAAAATGCCTAATTTTATACATTTAAATTATTAACTTGAATTTAAATTTTAAATTATCTAAAATAGTAAGTACAATCTAAATGTTACAAAGAGTTAATGAGAATAAGTTTTTTAAAATGTAAGAAATGCAAATCAATAATTTATTAGGAAATTAATAATTTTATTTTAAAGGTGGTTGCTAATGAGGTTAAAATTTAAAATTTTTTATGTGTTAATTTTGATGTTTTTTTTATTTTAACAGGATGCAAAGTATCTGGTTTTAATAATAAAGATTCGGTATCTTATAAAAACATAGAGAATGTAGATATATCCACAGAAAATTTTAATTTAGCAGATATAAAATATAAGTTTAACTTAAAAGGTATAGATGTTAACTATAAAAATTTAAATGGTATTGTGAATTTGTTAAACGTATATTCCTTAAATAATGAAAAAAAGATAGAGATTAAATACAGGTCTACTGTAAGTAATGGTAATGTTAAAGTTATAATGATAAATGATGAAAATCAAATTATTGAGTTATTAAATGGAGCAAAAGAAGGTAGTATGAAGTCTACAATTAATAAGAATATAATTATAAAGTGTATTGGTGATAATTTTTCTGGAAATATTAAGTTAGATATTTTATATGATGAACAACCTATTGAAAAAAATGACGAAGAACTGAAAGAGCAAGAAAAAATAGCTAAATATTTAGATGATGGAGAATATTTTATAAATAAAATTAATGTAAAGGATAATTATGCTTATGGTAACATATATAGAATAAAAGTTATCAATAAAAAAATTGATATGATTGCAAAGATAAAAGTTCAAGGAGAAATACAAAATCAGTTAGTAGAGTCTAAATATAATGATGATGGGTGGGGAAATTCAGGTTATGTTATTTTGGACTTTAGTGATGGTGAATTAAAAAGTATAGAAATAAAAATTACACACAAAAAGAGAGAAGCTTCTAAATGGGGATTTGAAGAAGGAGTATACAAGCCTATAGATATTGATAAAAAAATACCTCAAGAAATATTAGATTCATTAAATTAGTATTTATATATAATATAAATTATGAGAAGCTATATAATGGCTTATAAAAGGTGAATTAAAATGAAAAAATTAAGATTTTTATATTAATTTTAATAATTGTATTTTATTTTACCAGTTGTAATAAAGTTAATATTAAAAAAGAAGATGAAAAAAGTAATAATTTAAACAAACCGCATTATTTAACTGAAAAATTTATTTTAAAGGATGTAAGTTATAACTTTAACTCCAAGGGTATTGATATAAATTATAATTAATTAAAAGGAACTATAAGTTTACTAAATATTTATTCATTAACCAAGCAGAATAATGTAAGTATAAAGTATAAATTAAATATTAATAGTGGAAGTGTAAGGATTATATTAGTAACACAAAATGATGAGGTAATAAATTTGTCTGAAAATAAACAAGAAGGAGTTGTTTATTCAAAAATTTATGGAAACAATATTATAAAATGTGTTGGTGACAACTTTACAGGTAATATAAAGATAGATGTTCAATTTGATGAACAAACTATTGAAAATAAAAAGAATTTAGAAAGTATCAATGATAATGCATTAAATAATTTAAATGAAGATAATAAAAATAATTATATGTAATATAATGGAGAATGGGTAGGCAAGGATGGTTTAAATAGTTTGTACATAAAGTTTATTAGTAATGATACAGCAGTTGTTAATTTATATTCCATATCAGATAAAAATGCTACACATATAGCAAATACTGAAGACTTTAAAGTGAAATTTGATAAAAATGGAGAAGGAAATTTTGTATTTAATGAAGACGGATGGGGGAGTTCAGGAATTGGAAAAATTAAAATATATAAAGATAAAATTGAGGTTAAAATTAAAATAAAACAAAATCAAGAATATGGAAGTTTATATTGTATTTTTGGTGGAAAACAAAATATTATATTTGATAATCACAATAGCAAAGAGTTTAAACCATCTTATAATAATTGATTTAAGATATTTGGAATTTATATCCTTTGGAGGCAGTGAGTCAGATTATTTTAACCAAACAGCAACAGAAGTCTCCCACTTCTATAAGTAGGTCAGAGATTTCGCACTTGAAAATTTTTAGGGTGGTAAGTCCGTTGATTTATAAGGGTTAAGAAATAGTAAGTAGAAATTAGGTATTTTCCGATT
>NZ_FQVG01000078.1 GCF_900129265.1 Caloramator proteoclasticus DSM 10124
ATTGAAGTAGAGTTTGAAAGCTTTTCACAATATAATGATTTAATACTTGATATTCATGAAGCAATTGATGGCAATTTAGAATATGCAGTTGAATATGGGGAAACCAGCAAAGGATTTAAGACTTTTAAAATAACTGAAGTGTTCGAGGTTAATTAAGGATGATTCTATTCTTTGACGCAGAGGTTTTCTTGGCGGATTGGCTCTTCGTCATATTAGATCCTGAAAAACATAAAAAGTATGTCTTCATAAATGATGCTAAGAAATTAGCATCATTTTATGAAGAACATAAAGACTATATATGGATAGGCTATAACAGCCACCATTATGACCAGTATATTTTAAAAGGTATCCTTTGTGGTTTCAACCCTTATGACATTTCAAATTATATTATATCAGAAAAAAAGCCAGGATGGCAGTATAGTTCTCTATTTAAAGATATACAACTTAATGAATTTGACATAATGACTACAACACATGGGTTAAAAGAACTTGAAGGCTTTATGGGAAATGATATTAGAGAAAGCAGTGTTAGCTTTTCAATAGATAGGAAGTTAACAGATGAAGAATTAGAGGAAGTTGTTAAATATTGTACCCATGACGTAGAACAAACAATGGAGATATTTTTACACAGAAAAGAAGAATTTGAAACTCATGTAGCATTACTTAATGCATTTAAACTACCACTTAAATATATAAGTAAGACAAAGGCCCAGCTTGCAGCAATAATATTAAATGCAAAGAAAACAAATAGGGATGATGAATTTGATTTAGAAATACCAGATAATTTAAGGATAAATAAATACATTGAAGTTCTTGAGTGGTATAAAAACTCTAGTAATCATAACTATGATAAGTTTTTAGAAATAGATATAAGCGGTGTTCCACATGTATTTGCATGGGGAGGCCTACATGGTGCAATAGAAAAATATGTAGGTGAAGGAATAATATTAAATGTTGACGTAGTTTCATTTTATCCGACACTAATGATAGAGTATGGATTTCTATCAAGGAATGTAGTTGATTCTAATCTATATAAACAAATATACGAAGAAAGAATAAAATTAAAGGCTGAAAATAATCCTCTTCATAAGCCATATAAAATAGTTTTAAATTCTACCTATGGTTCCATGAAACATAAATATAATAACCTATATGATCCAAGGCAGGCTAATAACGTGTGTGTAGTTGGGCAACTTCTTTTATTAGATTTAATAGAGAAGTTAGAACCGCACTGGATGTTAATTCAATCTAATACTGACGGTTTGATAGGGGAAATAAAAAGGATATCAGATTTAGACAAAATTAAAGAAATATGCAGAGAATGGGAAGAAAGAACTCATATGAAACTTGAATTTGAAACTTTTAAGAAGATATATCAAAAGGATGTAAACAACTATATTTTAATTCATGAAGATGGAAGTTTTAAATCAAAGGGAGCTTATGTTAAAACTTTAAATGAAATAGACAATGACCTTCCAATTGTTAATACAGCACTAAAAGAATATTTTATAAACAAAACACCAGTAGAAGAAACAATTAATAACTGCAAAGACTTATTAATGTTTCAAAAGGTAGTTAAGCTAACCTATAAATATTCACATGCCTTATATGGGGACAAACCATTAAAAGAAAAGACCTTAAGAGTTTTTGCATCAAAGAATGAGGATGATAAAGGTGTATTTAAAGTTAAACCAAATGGCAGAGTTGAAAAAATAGCAAATACACCAGAAAAATGTTTTATATTAAATGACAGTGTAATAGGGAAAAGAGTTCCAAGACGCCTTGATAAAGAGTGGTATATAAATTTAGCAAAGAAAAGAATTGAGGATTTTGTGGGTAAAGTAGATTAACTTTATGAAAAAATTATATATAAGGAAAACTTATATTTACTGTTAAAAATGATTTCTAATTTGGTATGTTTATACCAAAATAAGCTTAAAACAGATAAATTTAAATAAAAAATTATTAGAATCATAGGCTAATATGGTAGGTTTTGAATGTAATTTGGTATGTTTTATATACCATAAATAGCCTTAAAACATACCAAAATAGATATGTTTTGGTATATAAAACAACCATTTAATCTGGATTAAACTAACAAGGTGGTGTGTAATTTGGAAATATTTAAAGGTTATATTAAGACTAATGGTAAGAAACCTTTAGAGCCTTATCGTAATAAAAAATCCTTTTATAACTATGAATATATTCGTAGAACGAGTGGAGATTATGCGGGTATTCTTGCTGATGGTATGGTTCAAATTGATATAGATGATGAAAGTGAAGCAAAACTGGTAAAAAAGATTATAGAAGATTTAGATATTAAATGTGCGATTTTAAAGACAACAAGAGGTATTCATTTTTATTTTAGAAATAAAGCAGTTAATAAAAAACAAACAAAAATAATGACTCCAATAGGAGTAAAAGTAGATGTGGCAATAGGGGAACAAAATGCATTAGTACCTATAAAGGTAAATGGTGAGACAAGAAGGTGGCTAAATAAAATTAATACTATTGAAGAAATTGACTTTCTTCCAGAGTGGTTAATTCCTATTAGTAAGAAAAACGTTCCAGATTTTATCAATCTAAAAGAAGGTGACGGAAGAAACCAGCAGCTTTTTAATTATATATTAACCCTTCAATCAGAAGGGTTTAGTAAAGATAGTATAAGAAATATTATAACTATCATAAACAAATATATTTTAAAAGAACCTTTAGACCAAAGAGAACTTGATACAATACTTCGTGATGAGGCATTTTTGAAACAGTCGTTTTATCATAAGTCAAGATTTTACCATGACCAGTTTGCAAGATTTATAAGGGATGAGGAACATATTGTAAAAATAAACAACCAGCTTCATATATTTAAAGATGGCATATATGTAAGCAATTCTTTAATTATAGAAGCTGCCATGATAAAACATCTGCCTGAATTAAATAAAGCAAAGCGAATGGAAACATTAAATTACCTTGAACTCATAACAAATACAGTATCGCCAAGCAGAGAGGATTATAACAAAATTGCATTCAATAATGGAGTATATGACATATCGGATAATACTTTTAAAGAACATTCTTACCAATATATAATTACCAATAAAATCCCATGGGACTACAATCCAAATGCTTATTCAGAACTTGCAGATAGAACATTAAATAAAATAAGCTGCAATGATGCTGAAATTAGAAGTGTTCTTGAAGAATTAATAGGATACACGTTTTACAGAAAAAACATAATAGGAAAGGCATTTATACTAACTGGCGATAAACAAAATGGAAAATCAACATTTTTAGATATGATAACAACACTGCTTGGAACATCCAACATTTCAGCACTTGATTTAAAGGAACTTGGAGAGAGATTTAAAACAGCTGAACTCTTTGGAAAGCTTGCAAATATTGGTGATGATATAGGTGATGAATTTATAGCAGAGCCTTCGTTTTTTAAGAAACTTGTTACAGGTGATAGAATCAATGCAGAGAAAAAAGGAAGAGATCCATTTGATTTTAATAACTATGCAAAATTATTATTCTCTGCAAATAATATTCCAAGGATAAGAGACAAAACAGGTGCTGTTCAAAGAAGGCTTCTTATAATACCATTCAATGCAAAGTTTACAGAAGATGATCCTGATTTTAAGCCTGAAATTGCATTTGAATTAAAAACCAGAGAGGTAATGGAATATTTAATTTTATTAGGAATAGAAGGATTGAAAAGATTGATGAAAAACAAGAAATTTACAAAATCTATTGAAGTTGAAAGAGAATTAAAAGAATATGAAAAAATGAATAATCCAATAATTGAGTTTTATGAGGACTATGAAGAAGAAATAGGAAATCAGCCAACCAAGGAAGTGTACAAGAAGTATCTTGAGTTTTGTATAAATAACAATAATCAACCTTTAAGCCAGATAGAATTTTCAAGGCAGGTTGTTAAAAGGTTTGGGTTTAAAATTGAAGATAGAAAAGTTAATGGTAAGAAATATAGAATATTTATTAAACCGCAAGTGAACAATTGAAAATTAAATAGTATTACTAAATTAAGGTTCAAGACGAGTTCAAGATAAGTCCAAGATAGGTTCAAGATTGTATTCCAGTAATATGAAGGCGGTTCAAGATGTCCAAGATGTTTATATTTTTTAATATATACTTTATAGATAAATATAAAATTAATATATGTATGTATAAAAAGAAATATATATATATTGAACTTATCTTGAACTTGAACCTGTAAAAAAATAGAAAATTATGGAGGTTATAACAATGACAAGAAAAGTAAAGGATGAAGGCAGTAAAGATTTAAAGGACTGCTTTGCATATAGAAACAGAAGATGCTTGATTTTAAATTCTAAAGACTGTCACCAGTGCCCGTTCTATAAAACTAAAGAGGAATTCAATGAAGACCGCAGGAAAGCATTACACAGAATTAATAAGCTTGATGAGGAGACAAGGATTAAAATTATTGAGAAATACTACTTAGACATATTAAATGCTTTGGATACTGTGGAAAAGTGATACTCAAATACAGTTAGGGAGGAAGGTACTATGAATGCTAAAGAATTTTTAAGGCAGGCTATATGGCTTGATAAACTAATAAACAGCAAATTAGAACACCTTGAAAAGTTAGAGGTATTAGCACAAAAGACAACAGTTGATTTGTCAAAAGAAAAGGTAACAGGGGGGAACGGTACAACGAGTCCAATGGAGAATGTTGTGGTAAAGATAATAGAGCTTAAAAGGGAAATAAATGAGGATATAGATAGATTAATTGATCTTAAAAAAGAAATTGGGAAGGTTATTTCAAACATAGACAACCCAAGTTATCAGCTGATACTTGAAATGAGGTATATTAATAATAGAAACTGGGATGAAATTGCTGATGAGATGGGGTTGGATAAGAGATGGCTATTAAGACTGCATATGAGAGCACTAAGAAAAATTGATGAAACTTTAAAACTCGCCACTAAAAGACATTGAAAGCCACTCTTGATTTATGATATTGTTATGATAGAGAAAAATTAATCATACAGCCACTTTGGGGGAACCTAAGGTGGCTTTTTTAAATAAATTAAATGCATGTAACAGGAGGTTATATAATGACGGTAAAAGAATATTTAGGAAGAGCACTTAAAGTAGACAAATTTATAAATCTAAAACTTGAGCAGTTAGCGTTATTAAATGAGTTCGAAGATAAAATTGCATATAGAAGTTTAGATATAGATTCTATTGAAAATATAAAAGAAAAAATAAAAGACTTAAGAACAGCAATCGAATCAGATATATATAAGCTATTTGATGTAAAAAAAGAAGTAATGACTATGATAAAGGAAGTTAATAATATAGAATACCAAACACTTTTAGAACTAAGATATCTTTGTTTAAAATCGTGGGAGCAAATAGCATATGAGATGGGATACGACTTGCGTTACATTTATAAACTTCATAAAAGAGCTTTAGGAAAATGTAAAATAAATTTAAAACACGCCACTAAAAGCCACTAAAAGACATTGAAAGCCACTCTTGATTTATGATATTATTAAAATGCAAAGGTATGGATGTAGAATATGCCGAGGAAATAAATACAAGTAAACGCAGTGTTTTGGGCTCTAAAGTTACAATGCTTTGGAGCTTTTTCTATGACTTTGAATAAAATAAAAAGTAGTGTTGGATACATAAGTTGTGGTAAAGGGTTTTTAAATAATGATTCTAGGGGTGGGGCAAATGAAAAATAATGAATTTATCCTTGTTTGTGGTAACTGTGGTGAGAGATTAACTTTGGAAGATAACTTGAGTGATAAAATAATAGATGAAAAGTTCACTATTGTTTCCAGCGATGATGGGAGAATTTATATTACATGTAAAAGCTGCGGAAATAAAATAAGTTTTTAAAAGCTCTGAAGAAAAATTCAGGGCTTTTTTCGTTGGAGGATAAACTTATGAAGGTAAAAGTAAAAACAAAACGTGAGAAAAGTAAATGCTATAAATGCGTATGGGGAACATGGCTATCACCAGAGTTGGTGTTTTGCATGTTCCCTTATTGTTTAAAGGAAGGTGGAAACTGTGCCAAGAAAGCCGAAACGTCCTTGTAGTTATCCTGGCTGTCCTGAACTTACCGATGGTAGGTATTGTGAAAGGCATGAGAAGGAGATGACAAGGGAATATAACAGAAACAATAGAACCTACAAGTATTTATACAACAGTACAAGATGGAAAAGGCTACGAATTAAGTTTTTAAAAGAAAATCCGCTATGTGCTGAGTGTGGAAAGAAAGGAATAGTAAGACCAGCAGAGGTAGTTGACCACATAATACCTCATAAGGGTAACAAAGAACTGTTTTGGGATGAAAGCAATCTGCAAGCCCTTTGCAAGGAGTGTCATGATAGAAAAACAGCTAAAGAAGATGGTAGATGGGGTAGAAAGGGAGAGGTATATAAGTACTAAGTGTTAATGATGGAGATTAAAGGGTGTTAATAACTTGTGGACAAGTTGTGGATAAACTGACAAGTGGAACCTCTATTCAAGACATACGGTAGGGGGGTATGAATATCTAAGCCTTGAGCCTTAAGGTCGGGCGGGCCCCTCAACGCTAAAATTCGCAAAATTACAGGGTGGGGGTTAAGTGGCTTCAGGCTTTGATAAATCAAGGTTTTTGCATATAAAAATAGAGGGTATTTTAAAGCAAATTTTTTAGTTTAGGGGGAGTGATTTTGTGGAGGTAAAAAAGATAGCAGTTGATAAGATAAATCCAGCTAAATATAACCCAAGGAAAAAGTTAAAGCCTGGAGAGGCTGAATATGAAAAGCTTAAAAGGTCAATAAAAGAATTTGGTTATGTTGAGCCTATTATTTGGAATCAAAGAACAGGCAATATAGTAGGTGGACATCAAAGGTTTACAGTTTTAAAAAATGAAGGTTTTAAAGAAATTGATTGTGTGGTAGTTGATTTAGGCGAGCAAGAAGAAAAGGCCCTTAATATTGCACTTAATAAAATTCATGGTGATTGGGACTTGCCTTTATTAAAAGACCTTTTAGAAGAACTTGATAAAACATTATTTGATGTTTCAATAACAGGATTTGATGCTGCAGAGATTGAAGAAATATTTTCAAAGGTTCATGATAAAGAAGTAAAAGATGATGACTTTGATGCAGATAAAGCACTTGAGGAAATTAAAGAACCAATAACAAGATATGGTGATGTGTGGCTACTTGGTAAACATAGATTAATGTGCGGAGATTCAACCCTGCTGCATGATGTTTTAACCCTGCTTGATGGAAAGAAGGCAAATATATGTGTAACCGATCCCCCGTATAATGTAAATTATGAAGGTGGAACTGAGGATAAGCTAAAGATTATGAATGATAAGATGGACAATAATAAGTTTTATGAATTCTTACTTTCTGCATTTAAAAATATATTTGAAGTTTTAGAAGATGGTGCTGCAGTTTATATATTTCATGCAGACACAGAAGGCCTTAATTTTAGAAAGGCATTTAAAGATGCAGGATTTCACCTTGCGAATGTGTGTATATGGGCAAAGAACAGCATGGTTTTAGGAAGATCTGATTATCAATGGCAGCACGAGCCAATCCTTTATGGGTGGAAGCCGACAGGGAAGCATAGGTGGTATTCAGACAGAAAACAGACGACTATTTGGAACTACGATAAGCCTTTAAGAAATGCAGAACATCCAACAATGAAACCAGTGCCATTAGTTGCATACCCAATAAAAAACAGTAGCATGACAAACTGCATTGTTTTTGACCCCTTTGGTGGAAGCGGTTCAACTTTGATAGCTGCTGAAGAAACAGGAAGAATATGCTGC
This sequence comes from Caloramator proteoclasticus DSM 10124, assembly GCF_900129265.1. Taxonomy (GTDB): domain Bacteria; phylum Bacillota; class Clostridia; order Clostridiales; family Caloramatoraceae; genus Thermobrachium; species Thermobrachium proteoclasticum. The sequence continues at coordinate 7,820 of NZ_FQVG01000078.1, forward strand.
ATGATGGAACTTGACCCTAAATATTGTGATGTTATAGTGAAAAGGTATTTAGAATATACGCAGGATGCTGATAATGTGTTTTTAATAAGGGATGGTGA
>NZ_FQVG01000038.1 GCF_900129265.1 Caloramator proteoclasticus DSM 10124
AAATAATAATTCTATCCATACGCTCCAAACTATAAATGATGAAAATCTAAGAATAAGTGAGTAAATTAAAGAAAATTAAAGATTATAGAGGGAGGTATAAAAATGGCAAATAAAAATACGACCTCTAACAAGCTAAAAGCAGCTTTGAGTACATTAGTTTTCCCAATTATATCAATAATAATAGCAATGTTTATTGCGGTTTTCTTTGTAATGTGGGCAGAAGGAGAAAACTTCTTTGTGGCAACAATAACACTTTTCCAAGCAATATGGGAAGGTAGCTTTGGAACAAGCTTTAGTATAATAGAAACATTAGTTTTTGTTACTCCATTATTATTTACAGGTCTTGCAAATGCAGTTGCATTCAAAACAGGTCTTTTCAATATAGGTGTTGAAGGACAGTTTATAATGGGTATTTTTGCAGCTGCTGCAATTGGGTTAATACCAGGTTTACCAGCTATTATACACGTTCCTCTTGTACTTTTAGGTGGAATGCTTGCTGGTGCAATTTGGGCAGCTATACCTGGTTTCCTAAAGGCAAAGGTAGGAACAAATGAAGTTATCAATACAATAATGATGAACTTTATTGCTATGTTCTTTGTAAACTATATGGTAATGGGACCTTTAAATGCTCCAGGAAAAGCAACAACTCCACTTATACAAGATTCTGCAAAACTTTGGAGATTTTTAGGTGAAGCTAATAGAATAAATATAGGTTTATTTATAGGAATTCTTTTAGTAGCATTAGTGTATGTTTTATTATGGAAAACTACAATTGGTTATGAATTAAGAGCGGTTGGACTAAATCCACACGCTGCAGAATATGGTGGTATAGATATAAAGAAAAATATAATTCTTGCAATGGCAATCTCAGGTGCAATAGCTGGACTTGGTGGTGCTGTTCACGTTGCAGGTATACAATATCAAGCTATACAGCTATTTGGATTTACTAATTTTGGTTTTGATGGTATAGCAGTAGCACTACTTGGAAAGAGCCATCCAGTAGGGGTACTTCTTTCAGCTACATTATTTGGTGCACTAAACAGCAGTTCACTTAACCTACAGCTTGCAAACATTCCAAAGGATATAGTGTACCTAATACAAGCAATAATTATAATATTTGTTGCAGCAGACTACATCTACAAATGGATTGGAGAAAAGAGAAAGAAGGAGGCGATGATAAATGGCTAATGGAAGCATACCAGTTGTTGTAGCACTACTTGCTGCTACATTCCGTCTTGCGACGCCTCTTATCTTTGCAGCATTAGGTGGTGTTATTTCAGAACGTTCAGGTGTTGTTAATATAGGTCTTGAAGGTATAATGATTGTTGGTGCATTCTTTGCGGTTTATGGGTCAAGTTTAACTGGAAACCCTTGGGTAGGATTATTATTTGCAGTAGTTTCAGGAGCACTTGTTGCAGCTATTCACGCAGTTTTAAGTATTAATCTTAAGGCAGACCAAACAGTATCAGGTGTTGCTATAAACCTATTTGCAGGTGCTTTAACAAGCTTCTTGATATTTAAATTATTTGGAAGACAAGGTCAAACAGATGGTGTTGCAGCTCTTCCATATCCAACAGAAACAATGGCTAAAATACCAGTGATTGGACCATTTTTAGCTGAGCTTAACTGGTTTGTATTTATGGCTATAATACTTGTTTTTGTTGTACATTATGTACTATACTATACACCACTTGGACTTAGAATTAGAGCTGTTGGAGAACATCCAAAGGCAGCTGATACATTAGGTATAAATGTATATAAGATAAGATATTTATGCGTTATTATGTCAGGTGTATTTGCTGGTCTTGGTGGTGCTACACTTTCAATAGGTGTTATGAACCTATTTAGAGAAGGTATGGTAAGTGGTAGAGGTTTCATTGCACTTGCAGCAATGATATTTGGAAACTGGAAGCCATTTGGAGCTATGGGTGCTTCATTCCTATTTGCCTTTGCTCAAGCCTTTGAAATACTTGCACAAAAATTTGGTTGGGCATTACCAACAGAAGCATACTTGGCATTCCCATATATTTTAACTATGCTTGCACTTGCAGGATTTGTTGGTAAAACAACTCCACCAGCAGCAGATGGAGTTCCATATAACAAGGGAGAAAGATAAAAAAGGGGCTTTTATGCCTCTTTTTTATCTTTTATTATTTAATCTGTCTAATAAAATGTGTTATAATATTTATATAATTCTTAATATAATATGTAATACAAAATACAATTTGTGGGGGATAATATGAGCTTGAATTTTTCATTAGATTTAAAACTGGAACAAAAACTTATAATGACACAGGAAATGCAGCTTGCAGTAAAAGTTCTCCAGCTTCCCAACAATGAATTAAAAGAATATATTGAAGACGAGCTACTTGAGAATCCAGTTTTAGAGCTTGATTCAAGTTATGATGAAAGATTGGATAAAGTTATACAAATTTATTCAGATTATAGTGATGATTACTTTACTGATTATTCGGAGGATGAATATGACGAAAAGATAACTCCCTTCTATTTTTTGAGTAATAAGAGGAGTCTATACGATTGCTTAAAGGAACAGCTTGGCTATATCCCTCTTACAAAAAGAGATAGAAAGATAGCAGAGTATATTATTGATAATCTGGATCAAAATGGATATTTAAATATGCACGAACTTTCAATTGCAAATAAGTTTAAAGTTTCGCTTGATATTGTTCGTAATATTATTTCAATAATACAGGATTTTGAACCAAGTGGAGTTTGTGCAAGGAATTTAAAGGAATGCTTAAAGATACAATTAAAAAATAAAGGGGTATATGATCACCTTTATGAAAAATTAATTGATAACGAATTGGAGAATATAGCAAATAAGGCATATTCATTTATTTCTCAAAAATATGGGGTTGAAGAGGAGAAACTTTTAAGATATATAGAAGTAATTAAATCTTTAGATCCAAAACCTGGATGTAGACTTGGAGATGAAACTATAAAATATGTTGTTTCAGATGTATATATAGAGAATGTTGATGGTGAGTTTGTTGTAAGGGTAAATGAAGATAATTTGCCTATGCTTAAGATAAATAAACAATATAAAAATATACTTAGAAATAAGAATAGTGAAGAGTATAAATATATAAAATCAAAGATTGAGGCAGCCTATTGGTTAATAAAAAGCATTGAACAGAGAAGGGAAACAATAAAGAAGGTTGCAGAATCAATCGTAAGACATCAAATAGGATTTTTTAAGTATGATGAATCTCTCAAACCACTTAATTTAAAAACGATTTCAGAAGAGACAGGCCTTCACGAATCGACTGTAAGTAGAGCAATTAACGGAAAATATGCACAAACACCAAAGGGTGTCTTTGAGCTTAAGTACTTTTTAGTTCGTGGACTTAGTACATCCTATGGGGATAATGTATCTATTGATACATTAAAAAATAAAATTAGTGATATTATAAATAACGAAAATAAGAAAAAACCTTATTCTGACCAACAGATAGCAGATATATTAAATGCAACTGGAGTTAAGATTTCAAGAAGAACTGTAACAAAATATAGAGAAGAATTAGGGATAGAGTCTTCATCAAAGAGAAAAATAAAATAGTATATTATTAAGAACCTTAAAATGCTATCTTTTATACAAATTGATTTGAATTTTAATTAGCATTGCATTTTAGGGTTCCTTTTATTTGTTTATGAATATATGAATTCTCTAAAACAAATAATAAAGATGTATGGTAAATAAGAATTTTTTAGAAAATATATTGAAAAATAATAATTTTAATGATATAGTAGAAATTGGAGTGGGACAAAAATAAAACATAGGGACATAAATAGTCCCTACAACAGGTTTAGGGGAGTGACATAGTTGAAAAATGTATTATCTCTACAACAAAAGATAGTTCCAGAAATTATAGAACTGCTTTTAAAAAGGTATAAGATATTAAAATGCATATACTACAACCAACCTGTTGGAAGAAGAGCACTGTCCCAAGAGCTTGATTTAGGAGAAAGAGTTGTAAGAACAGAGGTAAATTTTCTAAAAGAACAGGGACTAATAGAAATATATTCAACTGGTATGACAGTAACAAAAGATGGGGAATATATATTAGAAAGCCTTGAAGAAATGATTCACGAAATAAGTGGATTGGCTGATGTAGAAAATAAATTAAAAAAGATTTTAGAAGTACATAAGGTTATAGTTGTACCTGGAGACATAGATGAGGATATTACAGTACTTAAGGAAATGGGAAGGCTTGCAGCAAATTATATAAAATCGATAATGTCAAATGACACAATAATTGCTCTAACGGGTGGTTCATCAGTTTCACAGGTTGTTGAGAACTTCCCTAAAGTTTCAAAGGAGAATATTCTTGTTGTTCCTGCAAGAGGAGGAATAGGAAGAAATGTTGAGACGCAAGCAAGTACACTTGCTGCAAAGCTTGCATACAAAATAGGTGCAAATTACAAGCTTCTTCACGTTCCAGATAATCTTAGCCGTGAAGCCCTTGGAACTATGTTAAATGAACCAGGCATAAAGGATGTTGTACAAAATATAAGTAAAGCAGATATTTTGATATTTGGTATTGGTAGAGCAGATGAAATGTCTAAAAGAAGGGGACTTGAAGAAGCAGAAATAGAGGAGCTTTTATCTAAGGGAGCAGTTGCGGAGGCCTTTGGATATTATTTTGATAAAGGCGGAGAAATAGTTTACAAGACTCCAACGATAGGGTTAGATTTTAAGGATGTTCCTAATATAAAACATATAGTGGCTGTAGCAGGTGGAAAAGGCAAGGCAGAAGCAATAATAGCAACTAAAATAAACAACCCTAATATGGTAATAGTGACTGATGAGGCAGCTGCCAAGGAGATACTAAATCTACAAAGAGTGAATAAAAGATAGCTATGCTATCTTTATATAAAAGTCATAAAATTAGGAGGGATTAATTATGACAATTAAAGTTGCTATCAACGGGTTTGGTAGAATTGGAAGAAATGCATTTAAAATTGCTCAAACAAGATTAAACAAGGATGTTGAAATCGTTGCAATCAACGATTTAACAGATGCAAAAACACTTGCACACCTTTTAAAGTATGACTCATGCTTTGGTAAGTTTGACGGAACAGTAGAAGCTACAGAAAACAGCTTAATAGTTAACGGAAAAGAAATAAGAGTATATGCTGAAAAGGATCCAAAGAACCTTCCATGGAAGGACCTTGGAGTAGATATAGTTATAGAATCAACAGGTCTATTTACAAAGGCTGAAAAGGCAAGAGCTCACATTGAAGCAGGTGCAAAGAAGGTTCTAATTTCAGCTCCAGCTACAGATGAAGATATAACAATAGTTATGGGTGTTAATGAAAAGGATTATGATCCAGCAAACCATCACATTATTTCAAATGCATCTTGTACAACAAACTGCTTAGCTCCATTTGCTAAGGTACTTGATGAAAAGTTTGGTATAGTTAAGGGTCTTATGACTACAGTTCACTCATACACAAATGACCAAAGAATACTTGACCTTCCACACAAGGATTTAAGAAGAGCAAGAGCAGCTGCAGAATCAATAATCCCAACTACAACTGGTGCTGCAAAGGCTGTTGGTAAGGTACTTCCAAACTTAAAGGGTAAGCTAAATGGATTTGCTCTAAGAGTTCCAACTCCAACTGTATCAGTAACTGACCTTGTTGTAGAAGTTACAAGACCAACAACTGTAGAAGAAGTAAATGCTGCACTTAAGGAAGCTGCTGAAGGCGAAATGAAGGGAATTCTTGGATACTCAGAAGAACCACTTGTTTCAATAGACTACAGAGGAGATGAAAGATCATCAATAGTAGATGCACTTTCAACTATGGTTATTGAAGGCAATATGGTTAAGGTTGTTTCTTGGTATGACAATGAATGGGGTTATTCAAACAGAATAATCGACCTTGTAAACTACATAGCTGAAAGAATGTAATTCTAAAGTCCGGTTTTGTAGTTTCGGCTATAAGGCCGGACTTATTTTCCTAAATTAGTGAAAGAGAGGTTTTGGGTATGAATAAGAAAACTGTTAGAGATATAGATGTAAGGGGTAAAAAGGTACTTGTAAGATGTGACTTTAATGTTCCACAAGATAAGGAAGGAAATATCACTGATGATAGAAGAATAGTAGCAGCACTTCCAACTATAAAGTATCTTCTTGAAAATGGTGCAAAGGTAATATTAATGTCACACCTTGGAAGACCAAAGGAAGGATACGAAGAAAAATACAGCGTAAAGCCAGTTGCTAAGAGATTATCTGAGCTTTTAGGATTTGAAGTTAAGCTTGCTGAAGATAAGGAAGTTGTTGGAGAAAATGCTGTAAGACTTGTAAGTGAAATGAAGGAAGGCGAAGTTGTTCTTCTTGAAAATGTAAGATTTATAAAGACTGAAACAAAGAACGATATGGACTTTGCAAAGAAGCTTGCATCACTTGCTGACATATTTGTAAATGACGCATTTGGTACAGCTCACAGAGCACACTCATCAACTGCAGGTGTAGCAGAATTTTTACCAGCTGTTGCAGGTTTCCTAATTGAAAAGGAAATAGAAATAATGGGTAAAGCTCTTGAAAATCCAGAAAGACCATTTGTAGCAATTCTTGGCGGTGCAAAGGTATCAGATAAAATAAACGTTATAAATAACCTAATTGAAAAGGTTGATAGATTAATAATAGGCGGAGGAATGGCATACACATTCCTAAAGGCACAAGGATTTGAAATAGGAAAATCACTTCTTGAAGAAGATAAGATAGATTACGCAAAGGAAATGCTAAAGAAGGCAGAAGAAAAGGGAGTAAAGGTATACCTTCCAGTTGACCACGTTGTAGCAAAGGAATTTAGCAATGATGCTGAAGCTATGACTGTTGATGTAGAAATACCAGCAGATTATATGGGACTTGACATTGGACCAAAAACTGTTAAACTTTTCGAAGAGGCAGTTTTAGATGCAAAGACAGTAATTTGGAATGGACCAATGGGAGTATTTGAAATGCCAAAATTTGCAGTAGGTACAAAGGCTGTTGCGGAAGCACTTTCAAAGGTAAACGGAACTACAATAATAGGTGGTGGAGATTCAGCTGCAGCAGTTGAACAATTAGGATATGCTGAAAAGATGACTCATATATCAACTGGTGGAGGAGCTTCACTTGAATTCTTAGAAGGAAAAGTTCTACCAGGTATTGCAGCACTTAATGATAAGTAATAAAATAAGCTGGGGGTATACCCCCCTTGCTTAAATTCCTAAAAGGAGGATATGTAATGAGAAAGCCAATTATAGCAGGAAACTGGAAAATGAATAAGACTGCAAAGGAAGCAGCACAATTCATAATCGAACTAAGGGACAAGGTAAAGGATGCAAATTGTGAAGTAGTAGTATGTCCACCTTTTACTTCTCTTACACAAGTTTTAACTTTAGTTGAAGATACAAACATAGAAGTAGGTGCACAAAATATGCACTATGAAGAAAATGGTGCATTCACTGGTGAAATCTCACCTGTTATGCTAAAGGAACTTGGAGTAAAGTATGTAATATTAGGACATAGTGAAAGAAGAATGTATTTTAAGGAAGATGATGAATTAATAAACAAGAAGGTTAAATCAGCCTTCATTCACGGATTAACTCCAATTCTTTGTGTAGGTGAACTTTTAGAAGAAAGAGAAGCTGGTAAGACATTTGAAGTTATAGACAAGCAACTTATAGAAGACTTAAAGGATGTAGATTCTGAAAATGTTGCAAAGATGGTTATAGCCTATGAACCAGTTTGGGCAATAGGTACTGGTAAGACAGCAACAGCAGAAGATGCAAATGAAGTTATTAAATATATAAGAGGCAAGATAAGAGAAATGTTTGGTGAAAAGGCTGCTGAAGAGATAAGAATACAATATGGTGGAAGCGTTAAGCCAAGCACAATTAAAGAACAAATGGAACAAAGCGACATCGATGGAGCACTGGTTGGAGGAGCAAGCTTAAAAGTAGAAGATTTTGCAGCAATCGTTAATTATTAAGGAGGTAAAACATGCAAAAAAAACCTGTAATGCTAATGATACTTGATGGATGGGGTATCAATGAAAAGGCAGAAGGTAATGCAATTGCAAATGCAAATAAGCCAAACTTTGATAGACTTTGGAATGAATACCCCCATACAATGCTAAGTGCCAGTGGATTAGATGTAGGACTTCCAAGAGGACAAATGGGTAACTCAGAAGTTGGACATTTAAATATTGGTGCAGGTAGAATAATTTATCAAGAATATACAAGAATAAATAAAGAGATAGAAGAAGGCGGATTCTTCAAAAATGAAGCACTAATAAAAGCAATTGAAAATGCTAAAAATAACAACAGTGATATACATCTTATGGGACTTCTTTCAGATGGAGGAGTTCACAGCCATATAGATCATCTTGAAGCGTTAATTAAGTTATGCAAAGATTTAGGCTTAAACAGGGTATTTGTTCACGCCTTCCTTGATGGAAGAGATGTTCCACCATCATCAGCACTTGAATATATAGATAGACTTGAAAAGTATATGAAGGAAATAGGAGTAGGTAAGATTGCAACTATTTCTGGAAGATACTATTCAATGGATAGAGATAAAAGATGGGAGAGAACAAAGCTTGCATATGACGCAATGGTAAATGCCCAAGGTGAAATTGCAAATAGTGCTAGAGAAGCTGTTGAAAAGTCCTATGCAGAAAATAGAACAGACGAGTTTGTTCTTCCAACAGTTATAATTGAAAATGAAAGACCTGTTGCAAGAATAAAGGAAAATGATTCAGTTATATTCTTTAACTTTAGACCAGATAGAGCAAGACAAATAACAAGAGCTCTTGTTGATGTTGAGTTTGCAGGATTTGAAAGAAACTATTTCAAGGTACATTTTGTATGTATGACTCAATATGACAAGACAATAGAAAATGTTGATATTGCATATAGACCAGAAGTGTACAAAAACACATTTGGTGAATATGTTGCAAATAAGGGTTTAAAGCAACTTAGAATTGCCGAAACAGAAAAGTATGCACACGTTACCTTCTTCTTCAATGGTGGTGTAGAAGCACCAAATAAGGATGAAGAGAGGGTTCTAATTCAATCTCCTAAGGTTGCAACTTATGACCTTCAACCAGAAATGAGTGCATATCTTGTAGCAGATAGAGTATGCCAAGAGTTAGATAAGGATATATATGATGTTGTTATACTAAACTTTGCAAATCCAGATATGGTTGGACACACAGGAGTTTTTGATGCTGCAAAGAAGGCAGTTGAAGCAGTAGATGAATGCATTGGTAAGGTTGTTTCTAAGGTAAGAGAAAAGGGTGGTACTGTACTTATAACTGCAGACCACGGAAATGCTGAAATGATGGTTGACTATGAAACAGGTGAACCATATACAGCACACACAACAAACCTTGTGCCATTTATAGTTGTTGGTGATGAAAAGTTAGAATTAAGAGATGGTGGAAGACTATGTGATATTGCACCAACAATGCTTGAAATTATGGATTTAGATATTCCTGTTGAAATGACAGGAAAATCATTAATAAAAAAATAAATACAAGAAAGGAGACATAAAAATGAAAAGATATTTAGAAATTATTGATGTTTATGCAAGAGAAGTTCTTGACTCAAGAGCTAACCCAACTGTAGAAGTAGAAGTTGTATTAGAGGATGGTACAGTAGGAAGAGCAATAGTTCCATCAGGTGCTTCAACAGGAGCATTCGAAGCTGTTGAATTAAGAGATGGTGACAAGTCAAGATACCTTGGAAAAGGTGTTTTAAAGGCTGTTGAAAATGTAAATAATATAATAGCTCCAGAACTAATTGGAATGAATGTATATGACCAAACTTCAATAGATAAGACTCTTATCGAGCTTGATGGTACTGAAAACAAGGGTAAGCTTGGTGCTAACGCTATACTTGGTGTTTCACTTGCAGTTGCAAGAGCAGCAGCAGAAAGCTTAGGACTTCCATTATATCAATACATAGGTGGAGTAAATGCTAAGGTTCTACCAGTTCCAATGATGAACATTCTAAATGGTGGAAAGCACGCTGATAACAACGTTGACATACAAGAATTTATGGTTATGCCAGTTGGTGCTCCAAACTTCAGCGAAGCTCTAAGAATGTGTGCAGAAGTTTATCACTCACTAAAGAAGACATTAAGCGAAAAGGGATACAATACAGCAATTGGTGACGAAGGTGGATTTGCTCCAAACCTTAAGTCAAACGAAGAAGCTATCCAAGTTATACTTGAAGCAGTAGAAAGAGCTGGATATAAGCCAGGAGAACAAGTTGCTATAGCTATAGACGCTGCTGCAACAGAACTTTACAAGGAAGATGGAAAGTATCACTTAGAAGGAGAAGGAAGAGTACTTACTGCAGCTGAAATGGTTGACTTCTGGGCAGAACTTGTAGAAAAGTATCCAATAGTTTCACTTGAAGACGGTCTTGCAGAAGAAGATTGGGAAGGATGGAAGCTACTTACTGAAAAGCTTGGTTCAAAGATTCAATTAGTTGGAGACGACCTATTTGTTACAAACACTAAGAGACTATCAAGAGGAATTGAAATGGGAGTTGCAAACTCAATCCTTATAAAGCTTAACCAAATAGGTACACTAACTGAAACTCTTGAAGCTATAGAAATGGCAGAAAGAGCAGGATATACAGCAGTTGTATCACACAGATCAGGTGAATCAGAAGATACTACAATAGCAGATCTTGTTGTTGCAACAAATGCTGGTCAAATTAAGACTGGTGCTCCTTGTAGAACAGATAGAGTTGCTAAGTACAATCAATTACTAAGAATTGAAGATGAACTTGCAGATGTAGCTAAGTATCTTGGAAGAGATGCCTTCTACAATGTTAAAAAGTAATAAATAATATAAATTTTAAGGGAGCTTTGCTCCCTTTTTATAGTATAATTATATTTAGCACCTGCATTTAAAGTGTAGCACATTAATTGATTAAATCATATATATTAACAAAATATTCTGAATTGTATTGTTTATTTTTTAAACCTATGTTAAAATATGTTTAGACTTAAGTGTAGGGAGGTGTTAAGGTGAAGACATTTGTTAGTGTACTGCACGTAATTTTCAGTTTACTTGTAATAGCTTCAATATTTATGCAACCTTCAAAGGTATATGGTCTATCAACAACAATTTCAGGTGGTGCAGAAACCTTCTTTGGAAAAAACAAATCAAGAACTATGGAGGCAAAACTACAAAGACTAACGGTTATATCAATGGTATTATTTGTTATAACTTCAATGGTATTAGTTTATTTAAGCAACCACTAATTTAAAAAGGGGGATAAAAGAAATGAATAGTCAATTAATTGTGCTAGCACCTATTGCAGGTGTTATTGCTTTATTATTTGCCTATTTTCTTTCAAATAAAATAGGTAAACAGGATGCAGGTAATGACACAATGAAGGAAATTGCAAGCTATATACACGAAGGGGCTATGGCATTTTTAACAAGGGAGTATAAAACTTTAGCTATATTTATTACAGTAGTATTTATAGTTCTTGTAGTATTTATTAATTGGAAAACAGGTATATGTTTCTTATTCGGGGCATTATTTTCAATTTTAGCAGGTTTCTTTGGAATGCAGGTTGCAACCAAGGCTAATGTTAGAACTGCACAGGCTGCAACTAAGGGACAAAATAAGGCGCTTGAGATAGCCTTCTCAGGTGGTGCAGTTATGGGTATGTCAGTTGTAGGATTAGGACTTTTAGGACTTGGGGTTTTATATTTAATATTTAAAGATTCAAATATTGTAACAGGTTTTGGACTTGGTGCAAGCTCAATTGCACTATTTGCCCGTGTTGGTGGTGGAATTTATACAAAGGCAGCAGACGTTGGTGCAGACCTTGTTGGTAAGGTTGAGGCAGGAATTCCAGAGGATGACCCAAGAAATCCAGCAGTTATAGCAGATAACGTAGGGGATAATGTTGGCGATGTTGCTGGTATGGGTGCTGACCTTTTTGAATCCTATGTAGGTGCAATTATTTCAGCACTTACACTGGGGGCAGTACTATTTAAAAATGGTGAAGGTATAATATTCCCGATGGTTCTTGCTGCAATAGGAATTATTTCTTCTATAATAGGTTCTCTTTTTGTAAAGGGAGATGAGAATTCAAATCCACAAAAGGCACTTAAAAATGGTACTTATGTAAGCAGTTTATTGATTATAATTGCTTCCTTTATTTTAAGTAAAACTGTATTTGGAAACTATAAGGCCTTTTGGGCAATTACAGCAGGATTGATAGTTGGAGTTATAATAGGACAATTAACAGAGATGTACACATCAGCAGATTATTCCCACGTAAAAAAAATAGCAAAGCAGTCAGAAACAGGACCTGCAACAAACATTATATCTGGTCTTTCGGTTGGAATGTACTCAACTGTTTTACCAATTGTATTTATTGCAGTTGCTGTTCTTCTATCCTTCTTTATTATGGGAGGATACAAAAATGCTTCAATGGGACTATATGGAATTGCTCTTGCAGCACTTGGAATGCTATCAACTACAGGTATGACAGTTGCAGTAGATGCCTATGGACCAATTGCAGACAATGCAGGTGGAATTGCAGAGATGGCAGGTCTCCCAAAGGATGTAAGAAAGATTACAGATAAACTTGATTCAGTTGGAAATACTACCGCAGCAATAGGAAAGGGATTTGCTATAGGTTCAGCAGCACTTACTGCACTTGCACTATTTGCATCCTATTCACAGGCTGTTGGTATTGAAAGGATAGATTTACTAAATCCAATAACATTAGTTGGAGTGCTATTAGGTGGAGTTTTACCTTATTTCTTTGGAGCCCTTTCAATGGAGGCTGTAGGTAAAGCTGCAAACCATATGATTGAGGAAGTAAGAAGACAATTTAGAGAAATTCCAGGTTTAATGGAGGGAAAAGTAACTCCAGATTATAGAACCTGTGTTGATATTTCAACTCAAGCAGCACTTAAGGAAATGGTTCTTCCTGGTGTACTTGCAGTAGTAGTGCCAATATTAGTTGGAATACTACTTGGTGCTGAAGCATTAGGAGGACTTATAGCTGGTGCGGTTGTATCGGGTGTTCTTGTTGCTATTCTAATGGCAAACGCAGGTGGTGCTTGGGATAACGCAAAGAAGTACATTGAAACAGGAGAACACGGTGGAAAGGGAAGCTTTGCCCACATGGCAGCGGTTGTTGGAGATACTGTTGGGGATCCATTTAAGGATACAGCAGGACCTTCAATGAACATATTGATTAAACTTATGACAATTGTTTCTCTTGTTTTCGCACCACTATTTGTGAAATATGGTGGAATGTTAATTAAAATGTTGAAATAAAATATATTTCCGGGGAAATATAAAGGCACGAATGATACACTTTGTATCCTTTGTGCCTTTATTTTTAGTATAGTAGCTGTTATGTTATAGTAGCATAGATAAAATTGTTGATGTATAATAATTATAATATGTGAAAAAAATAGTAAAAGATGAAATACTTAAGGAGTTGGTGCCTTGAAAAAAGAAAAGCTACTTAAGATTGAGGGTGAGTATATTGTAATGACCTTTGAACAGGTCTATGAGAAGTATAAAAATATGATTTATAAAGTTTGCAATAGATGGAAGGGAACTGCAGAATACAGCGACTTATTTCAGGTTGCTTCAATTGGACTTTATAAAGCCTTCAATAGCTACGATTTAACAAAAAATATAGAGTTTTCTACAGTTGCCTTTACCTACATTAAAAATGAAATAAGAAGTTTTTATAGGGAGGCAAGAAGGCATTTTGGGTATTTATCTTTAAATGAACCAAGCTATGATGAGGGGAATATGCAGTTTATTGATTCAATAAAGGATGATAGCTTTGAGGAAAACATATTAGAGGAGATATCAAAGGAGCAGGATTTATCACGTGTATATACTGCAATGAGGCATCTTACAGAGAGACAAAAGAGTATTTTTACCAAGTATTACATAGAAGGAAAAACAATGCAAGAGATAGCAGATCATTTTGGATTTCACGTAAGTTATGTTGGCAAGGTAATTAAGAATTCAATAAAAAAGATAAAGGATAATTTAGATTAGATTATACATATAAACTAAATCAAATGAAAAAAATAAGAAGGAGAGGTTAATATGAATAGGGAGATGGCACTTAAAGAAATTACAAGTAGGGTATCTAATAAAAATCTTATAAATCATATGGTTGCAGTTGAGGCAATAATGGGAGGTTTAGCAGAAAAGTTAGGAGAAGATAAGGAAAGATGGATGCTCTGTGGGCTTTTGCACGATATTGATTATGAAGAGACAATGGATGCACCAGAAAAACACAGCATTTTAGGTGCAAAAATATTAGAGGAGTTAGGATTAGATGAAGATATAGTCTATGCTGTAAAGGTCCACAATGAGATACACGGCTTGGAAAGAAGGAGTAGAATGGATAAGGCACTTTGGGCAGCAGACCCCTTAAGTGGGCTTATAACAGCCTGTGCACTTGTTATGCCAGATAAAAAATTAGAAAATGTAACTGTAGATTCAGTATTAAAGAAAATGAAGAAGAAGGATTTTGCAAAGGGAGCAAATAGAGAACAGATTAAATCAATAGAGGAAATAGGTTTAACATTAGAGGAGTTTATAGAAATAGGACTTGAATCAATGAAAAAAATAGCACAAGAAATAGGATTATAGGAGGAGGTAGTATGAGTCTTATAAAAGAAAAAATTCTTGCCTTTATGAGGGAAGAGGCATATAAACCAATGACAGCAGAGGAGCTTGCTCTTATATTTGATATTGATAAAAAAGAGTGGCAGAAATTCTATAAGATATTAGATGATATGGAGCAGGATGGACAGATTATTAAAACAAGGAAAGAAAGATACGGTATTCCTGAAAGAATGAATCTTGTTGTAGGAAGGCTTCAAGGACACAGCAAAGGATATGGTTTTGTGATTCCAGATAAAGAGGGAGAACCTGATATATTTATACCAGCAGAAGGAATAAATGGTGCAATGCATAATGATAGAGTTATAGCAAGAATAACAAGAGCTGCAATTAAGGATAAAAGGGTTGAGGGTGAAATAATAAGAATTCTTGATAGGGCAAATAAGAGGATTGTTGGAAGATTTGAAAAGAGCCAAAACTTTGGCTTTGTAGTTCCAGATGATAAGAGGATATATCAGGATATATTTATCTCAAAATCAAATATGGGAAAGGCAAAGGATGGACAAAAGGTTGTAGTTGAGGTTACAAAGTGGCCAGAGAAGAGAAGAAATCCAGAAGGAAAGATTGTTGAGGTACTTGGAAGTATAAATACCCCTGGTGTTGATATTTTATCTGTTATTAAAAAATACAACCTTCCTGAGGAATTTCCACAGGAAGTTGAGGAATATGCAAATGCAATACCAGATGAGATACCAGAGGCCGAAATTAAAAAACGTAGAGATTTGAGAGATAAAAGGATAGTTACAATAGATGGAGAGGATGCAAAGGACTTAGATGATGCTGTGTCTATTGAAAAACTTCCTGATGGGAAATATAAATTAGGAGTGCATATAGCTGATGTAACCTACTATGTTAAGGAACGTTCTCCACTTGATAAGGAAGCATTTAAGAGAGGTACCAGCGTATATCTTGTAGATAGAGTTATTCCAATGCTTCCTAAGAAGCTTTCAAATGGACTTTGCAGTTTAAATCCTAAGGTGGACAGATTAACCTTGAGCTGTGAAATGGTTATAGATGAAAATGGAAAGGTGGTAAGCCACGAAATATTTGAAAGTGTTATAAAAACAAGCGAGAGAATGACATATACTGATGTTACTAAAATATTAAGGGATAAAGATCCAGAACTTATGAAAAGATATGATTACTTACTTGAAGATTTCAAACTTATGGAGGAACTCTGCTTGATTCTTTACAAAAAGAGAATGCAACGTGGTGCACTTGACTTTGATTTTGAGGAATGTAAGATTATTCTTGATGAAAAGGGTAAGCCAATTGAAATAAAACCTTATGAGAGAGAAATAGCAAATAGGATAATTGAGGAATTTATGCTTGTATGTAATGAAACAATTGCAGAGCATATGTATTGGGTTGGTGTGCCATTTGTATATAGAATCCACGAAGACCCAGATGAAGAAAAGCTTCAAAACTTCAGTGAATTTATACACAACCTCGGATATATCTTAAGAGTTACAAGGGAAGTACATCCAAAGGTACTACAGGATATATTAGAGCAGGTAAAGGGTAAGGATGAAGAAGTTGTAGTAAGTACGCTTCTTTTAAGATCCCTAAAGCAGGCAAGGTATTCACCAGAATGTACTGGACACTTTGGACTTGCAGCAAAATACTATTGCCACTTTACATCTCCTATAAGAAGATATCCAGACCTTATAATTCACAGAATAATTAAGGAACATCTAAAGGGAAAGATAGACCAAAAGAGAGAACAAAAACTAAAGAAGCTTGTAGAAGAGGCCTCAAAGCAATCAAGTGATATGGAAAGAGTAGCACAGGAGGCAGAAAGGGAGACAGATGATATTAAAAAGGTTGAGTATATGATGGAGAGAATAGGAGAAATTTATCCAGGTATAATTTCATCTGTGACATCCTTTGGTATGTTTGTTGAACTTGAAAATACAATAGAAGGTTTAATACACATAAGCAACTTAACAGATGATTATTACATCTATGACGACAAACATCACTGCCTAATAGGAGAGAGAACTAAGAAGAGGTATAGATTAGGTGATAAGGTTGTTATAAAGGTTGTAAAGGCAGACTTAGAGACAAGGACAATAGATTTTGTAATAGCAGATGAATATGAGGAAGAATAGATATATATTGATTAGCCCCTTGAAGGATTTCTTAGGCATTCGTTTATTTCGCTAATCAATTCTAAGCTTTTCTTTGTTTGAAAAAGTCCTACCCTTGCGATGCCATCGTCCTGATGGCCGCTCGGCTCGGCACGCCCTGTGCCGAATTACGCACTTTTTCAAAGTCTAAAAGTTAAGAATTGATAAAGCTTATGATAGAGCCTTATGAAATCCATTCACGGGGCTTTTTTCAAAATTTACCTAACAAGTAGTTTTGTCAACAATCGCAGGTATTATAATAAATACCTGCTTTTATTATTATACAAAAAAAATTATAAAAATACTTGCATAATAATTAGATAATATGTATAATTATAAACATAAAATGAATATTAATTCGGAGGTGAAGGGATGGAAAAGGTTGTATTAGCCTATTCGGGAGGATTAGATACCTCAATAATCATTCCATATCTTAAGGAAAACTTTGATTTAGAGATAGTAGCAGTATATGTTGATGTTGGACAAGGTGAGGATACTGACTACATAAGACAAAAAGCCTTAAAATCAGGAGCAGTTAAGGTTTATATAGAGGATGCAAGGCGTGAGTTTGCCTATGAATATTTATCAAGGGCAATAAAAGCAAGGGCAATGTATGAGGGAAAGTATCTTTTGGGAACATCCTTTGCAAGACCACTTATAACTAAAAAGCTTGTAGAGATAGCTGAAAAGGAAGGTGCAAAATATATTGCCCACGGATGTACAGGAAAGGGCAACGACCAAGTAAGATTTGAGGTCTCAATATATGCATTAAATCCTAATATAAAGGTTATTGCACCTTGGAGAATTTGGGATATAAGGTCCAGAGAGGATGCAATAGACTATGCTAATGAAAAGGGAATTGAAGTACCTGTAACAAAGGAAAAGATTTATTCAGTTGATAAAAATCTATGGCACGTCAGCCACGAAGGTGGGGGTTTAGAGGATATACAAAATCCGCACAATCCATCTATGTATGATATAGTAACTCCTTTGGAGATGGCAAAGGATGAGCCAGATTTCATTGAGGTTGTTTTTGAGAAGGGAGAAGTAAAATCAGTAGATGGAATTTTTGATTTAGTCGAGATAATTGAATATTTAAACAAGATTGGTGGAGAGCACGGAATTGGAATTGTTGATATATTAGAAAATAGACTTGTTGGAATGAAGTCAAGAGGTGTGTATGAGACACCAGCAGGAACAATACTATATGCAGCCCATAGAGAACTTGAATATGCAGTTCTTGATAAGGAAACTTTACATTATAAAGAGGTGTTAGTGCATAAATATGCAGAGGTTGTATATAACGGACTTTGGTTTACAACAATAAGAGAAGCACTTGATGCCTTTATAGATAAAACTCAGGAGAATGTAACAGGAAAAGTAAAGCTTAAGTTATATAAAGGAAATGTTATTCCATACGGTGTGTTTACTGAAAATGCACTATATGATAAGGAGATTTCATCCTTTGGATTTAGCGAGCTTTATAATCACAAGGATGCAGAAGGGTTTATAAAGCTCTATGGACTTCCAGTAAAGATAAAATCGTTAAAACAAAAGTATAAAGAGGAAGTGAAGGTATGAAGCTTTGGGGAGGACGATTTAATAAAGATACAAATGAATTAATGAAGAGGTTTAATAATTCCTTTTATGTAGATAAAAGATTATATAAGCAGGACATAAGAGGGAGTATTGCCCACGTCAAAATGCTTGGAAGGGTAAACATATTAAGAAAAGATGAAGTAGATAAAATTATAAATGGTCTTGAAGAAATAATGATGGAAATAGAAGATGGCAGATTAAAGCTTGAGGGTGATTTTGAGGACATTCATTCCTTTGTAGAGTCAAAGCTTTTGGAAAGGATAGGAGATGTTGCAAAAAAGCTTCATACATCAAGAAGTAGAAATGATCAGGTTGCGGTTGATATGAAGATGTTTGTTAAAGATGAGATTTCAGCTGTAATTTCAAAAATTGATGTTCTGATTGAGTGTTTAAAAAAGAAGGGTAAAGAAAATGAATATCTAATGCCCGGATTTACTCATCTTCAACCTGCACAGGTTATAACCTTTAGGTACCATCTTATGGCGTATGTTGAAATGTTAAAAAGGGATAAAAAAAGGCTTTTAAATGCACTCTCTCTTTTAGATGAAAGTCCCCTTGGAAGCTGTGCCCTTGCTGGAACAACAAATGACATAGATAGGGACTTTACATCAAATGAGCTTGGATTTAGGTGTCCTACTAAAAACTATCTTGACAGTGTAAGTGATAGAGATTATCTTATTGAAATTTTGTCAGCCTTTTCAATAATTATGATGCATTTGAGCAGGCTATCGGAGGAGATTATAATTTGGTGCACACCTCAGTTTAGGTTTGTTACTTTAAGTGATGAATACTCAACAGGAAGTAGTCTAATGCCACAAAAGAAAAATCCAGATTCTCTTGAGCTTATAAGAGGGAAAACAGGAAGAGTATATGGAAGCCTAATTAATATTCTTACCATCTTAAAGGCTCTTCCTCTTGCCTACAACAAGGATATGCAGGAGGACAAGGAATGTTTCTTTGATTCATTAGATACGGTAAACATCTGTATTGAGGTTATGATTGGGGTTGTTGAGACAATGAAGGTTAATAAAGAGGAGATGTTAAAATCTATAGATAAAGGTTATATAAATGCAACTGAGGTTACGGATTATCTTGTGAAAAAGGGTGTTCCCTTTAGAGATGCCCACGAGATTGTAGGTAGAATTGTACTCTATTGTGAAGAAAAGGGCAGGGCGATAGAAAAATTAGATTTAGATGAACTTAAGAGTTTTTCAGAGAAAATAGAGGAAGACCTTTATGAATACATCGATTATTCAAACATTCTTAAAAAAGGAAATAAAAAATATATTTTGATGGAGGTAGAATAATATGAAAAAGATTATGTCAATTTTAATTTGTTTAATTTTAATGATTTCAACAGTTGGCTGTGGTAAAAATGCAAAAGAAGATGAACTTAGTAAAATTAAAAAGGCAGGGAAAATTGTTTTAGGAACAAGTGCAGATTATCCACCCTATGAATTCCATAAGGTTATAAACGGTAAGGACGAGATAGTAGGTTTTGATATTGATATAGCAAAGAAGATTGCAGAGGATTTAGGTGTTGAACTTGAAATAAAGGATATGAAATTTGAGGGATTACTTGCTGCACTTCAGGCAGGAAAGATTGACTTTATTGTTTCTGGTATGACTCCAACAGAGGAGAGAAAAAAGAGTGTTGATTTTTCAGATGTTTATTACTATGCTGTTCAAACTGTAGTTGTTCGAACTGAGGATAAAGAAAAGTATAAGACTTTAGAGGACTTAAAGGGTGCAAGGGTAGGAGTGCAAAAAGGCTCAATTCAAGAAGGACTTGCTCAAAAGTATATGGCAAACTCTGAAATTAAAGCACTTGGTAAAATTTCAGACATAATATTAAGCTTAAAGGATAAAAAGATTGATGCAGCAATAATTGAACAACCAGTTGCACAGGCAAATGTAAACAAAAATACTGATTTAGCAATATCAGAAATAAAGCTTCCAAACGAAGATGCAGGTTCTGCAATTGCTGTAAGAAAAAATTCAGGTGCTCTTTTAGATGAGATAAATAAAACTTTAAAGAAACTTATGGATGAAAAGAAAATAGATGAATTTGTTATAAAGGCAAATGAGCTTGTGGATTAATAAGGAGGTAGACAAGTGAACTTTGATTTTTTACCTAAATACTATAATTTTTTTATACAGGGAACAAAATTTACAGTTCTTATAGCATTTTTTTCAGTTATTTTAGGTATAATCTTTGGAACAGTTTTATCATTAATGAGAATTTCAAACAATAAGATTTTAAAGTCAGTATCAACTGCGTATATTGAGTTTATGAGGGGTACGCCCCTCCTTGTTCAACTTTTTATTATCTACTATGGACTTGATTTTTCAAGATTGATAGGAGGAGAATTTGGAGATATTGCTTCGGGTATTGCTACACTTTCCTTAAATAGTGCCGCCTATGTAGCAGAAATTATAAGGTCTGGCATTCAATCAGTTGATAAGGGGCAGATGGAGGCAGCAAGAAGCCTTGGAATGACCTATAGGATGGCTATGAGATATGTTATATATCCTCAGGCATTTAAAAATATACTCCCTGCACTTGTTAATGAGTTTATTGTAGTTATAAAGGAATCATCAATTGTTTCAATCATTGGTATACACGAACTTATGTATAATGCTGATACTGTACGAGGTGTAACATTTAGACCCTTTGAACCGCTTATTATTGCAGCACTTATTTATTTTATTCTTACTTTTACGTTATCAAAACTATTAGGTAAATTAGAAGGGAGATTGAAGCTGAGTGATTGAGGTTAAGAAGTTAAATAAAAGGTTTAAGAATTTGCACGTTCTTAAGGATGTTGATTTAAAGGTTGAAAAGGGTGAAGTGGTTGTAATAATTGGTCCAAGTGGTTCAGGTAAGAGTACACTTTTAAGATGTCTAAATCTTTTAGAGGTGCCAGAGAGTGGGGATGTTATATTTGAAGGAATGAGAATAAATGATAAAGATGTTGATATCAATAAAGTAAGACAAAAGATGGGTATGGTTTTTCAAAGTTTTAATCTGTTTTCTAATATGACTGTTTTGCAAAATATTACGATATCACCTATAAAATTAAGGAATAAATCTGTTGAAGAGGCTAATAGGATTGCATTGGACCTTTTAAGAAGAGTAGGACTTCAAGATAAGGCAGATTATTACCCATCAAAGCTCTCTGGTGGACAAAAGCAGAGGGTAGCAATAGCAAGGGCACTTGCTATGGAGCCTGATGTAATGCTCTTTGATGAGCCAACATCAGCCCTTGACCCTGAGATGGTAAAGGAAGTTTTAAGTGTAATGAAGGAACTTGCCTATGATGGTATGACTATGGTTATTGTAACCCACGAAATGAATTTTGCAAAGGAAGTTGGAGATAGAATAATATTTATGGATGGTGGAACGATTGTTGAGGAAGGCACACCAGATGATATATTTACACAGCCAAAAAGCGATAGATTAAAAGAATTTCTAAGCCATTTCTAATATGGGTTCCGTTTAGGCCATTATTTTGCCAAGCGGAACTTTTATTAATTGTAAGTAAACTTTACTTTTTTAGAAATATATGATATATTGACATTAAAGAGATAATATTATATATTAATAAATACACGAGTTATGATGGTGGTTAATATGAAGGGTGAAAATAAGACTTTAGCAGAGAATAGAAAAGCAAGACACGATTATTTCATTGAAGAAACCTATGAAGCAGGGATTGAATTAGTTGGAACAGAAGTTAAGTCTGTAAAGCTTGGTAAAGCTAATCTTAAGGATAGCTATGCAGAGGTTAAAAATGGAGAGATATTTGTTTATAATCTCCATATAAGTCCCTATGAAAAGGGTAATATATTTAATAAAGACCCTCTAAGACCAAGAAAACTTCTTATGCACAAAAGTGAGATAAGAAGGCTTGCAGGTCTTGTTTCACAAAAGGGCTATACACTAATTCCACTATCATTATATCAAACAAGGGGATTAGTAAAGATGCAGCTTGCTCTTGCAAAGGGTAAAAAGCTCTATGATAAGAGAGAAGATATAGCTAAAAAGGATGCAATGAGGGAAATTGAAAAACATTTTAAAGAAAAGTACCGCTACTAACACGGGGGCGTTTTGGCTTTCGACGGGGGAGGTAGTGGTTCAGGAAGCGAGCCGAGGCTCCTGGTACCTCGTTAAAAAACTGGGATTAAAAATAAACGCAAACGACAATTTAGCTTTAGCTGCCTAATAACAGGTAGCCGTCCTACTCGGGAGGCCCACGGCCTGAGATAGGGCGTCGACTAGTGGGGAACGGGCCTATCTAAGCTTTGCGATAGGTCGGCATCTATGAAGCTACTGAAGTCTGAATCCTGTCAGTGGGAGTCAGATGGAGGGAATGTCAAAACACTGACTGCGCTCGGAGATGCCTGGATGGCTACTCCTTCGGACAGGGGTTCGATTCCCCTCGCCTCCACCATATTTGAACGATTCATTGATACGATACTTAGAAGCTCTGAGAAATCAGGGCTTTTTTCATAAATTGTAATTATGATGAAAGTCATTTCAGTATGAGTAGTGTTTTTATATAGAAAATAAGAAGATTGTTTTAAGAAAGTTTTATGTAATTAATGAATCCAAAGTTTACAATAATTCCCTTGATTTTTTAATTTTAGAGGTTTTATAATATGTTTATGAACTAAAATAAAAGGATGGTTGATTATGAAAGTAGGAATAAATGATCCATGCCCATGTGGTAACAGCTTTATTCTTGAGCCATCTATAGTATCAACCCAAATCTGACCAAAATACACCTGTGCTTGGAATCCCATTTCTAATTCTTCTACTGCTTCATATTGTCTTTTGTGTCCCTGCTTTGGTATTTTGTATTCACTTCTCAAGGAACTTATATATGCCCTTACTGATCTTTCAGAACACGGAACATTGCCATATCTTTCTTTAATCCAGTCAGTTATCTGAGCCGATGATAAATCAGGATAAGTGCTAAACCATTCAAGTATCTGATCCTTGTAGATATCAAGCTTTTTCTTTTTTCTCTTTCTGTTTAAATCTGAAAATTCATCAGGTGTCATGTTGAAGTATTTACTAACCGTTTTGTAATCCACCCCCAGATATCTTGCAATTTGAGACTTTTTCAAGCAATTTCCCTTTAGGTTTTTGATTTCAGAAAACAATCTCCATCCCTTCTTTTTACCATTTATGATTTCCACAATATCTCCCCCTGTTATCTTAAACTAATTAAATTTTAACAGGAGAAGATAGTTGCTGTATATATTACTGGTAAATTTTCGGGATTTTTAACTTCCGAAATCTCTCCATTTTATTTTACCGCTAACAAATATTGGAAAAGTAACGCCAATGTATAAGATATTAAAATCAATTAAATATGAAAATATAATTTAAAGTTTAAAAGTTTACGAAAGTCTTGATTTTAAACATTTTAGGGGGTTGTCTATAAAAATTAACCTACAATATCTTGACACTATCTACTCATATGTTTTTATTGACAAACGGAGAATTGAGGTTTATAATATATATGAAAGCTTATTCAAGTGTTCAATTAAATGATAAGGAGGAGATATAAATATGGCAAAAAAAATTCAACCAATTGAAAGATGCGACTGTGATGTAATACATGAGGAAATTGTAAATAAAGTGCGAGAAAAAATGCCTCAAGAAGAAACTCTATATGATCTAGCAGAACTATTTAAAGTTTTTGGAGATTCAACAAGAATTAAGATACTCTGGGCATTAGATGAATCAGAGATGTGCGTTTGCGATATTGCATTCTTATTAAATATGACCCAATCAGCAATTTCTCATCAGCTAAGAGTCTTAAAGCAGGCTGGACTAGTAAAGAGCAGAAGAGAAGGAAAGACTGTATTCTACTCTCTTGAAGATGAACATGTAAAGCAAATATTTGACCAGGGATTAATTCATATTTCAGAAGAAAGTAAGTAAAGGAGGGTCAGTAATGTTAAAGAAGGAAGTAATTTTAGAAGGTTTAGATTGCGCAAATTGTGCAGCTAAAATTGAAGATGAGGTTAATAAATTAAATGGAGTCAAAGCCTATATGAACTTCATGAACAAGACATTGACTTTAGAAATTGAATCAGAGCAAGAGTATAAGAATATATTACAGCAAGTTAAAACCATAGTGCACAAGCACGAACCGGATGTGGTAGTGAAAGAAAAATCCGTTAACAAGAGCAATAAAATAGTATTAATACTTGAAGGACTTGGCTGTGCGAATTGTGCAGCTAAAATGGAAAAAGAAATAAGCGGTCTAGAAGGAGTTGAATTTGCTGCAGTAGATTTTGTTTCGAAGAAACTAACACTGGAAATAAGTCCGAAAGTCAACCGCTCTGAGTTAAATAAGAAGATTGAAGGCATAGTAAAGAAAATAGAGCCAGATGTAAAGGTCATTTTTGAGGAGAATAACTCCAAGACCAAAATAAACGAAAATAACGAAGAGGAAGAAGAAGGTGTCAACAAAAAAGAAATCATAAGACTTGTGGTCGGTGGAGCAATATTTGCCGTGGGAATCATCTTTAATTTCCAAAATTGGCTTGAGCTTACCTTGTTTATTATTAGTTATATCATAGTTGGTGGAGAGGTTGTCTTAAGAGCAATAAAAGGTATTGCCCGCGGTCAGGTATTCAGTGAGCATTTTTTGATGAGTATTGCTACCATTGGTGCTTTCTTCGTTGGAGAGTATCCAGAAGGTGTAGCAGTTATGCTGTTCTATCTGGTAGGTGAATTGTTTCAGGATATAGCTGTAGGTCACTCCAGAAAATCAATACGTGCTTTGATGGATATTCGTCCTGACTATGCAAATCTTAAAGTTGGCGATGAGATCAGGAAAGTATCTCCTGAAGAGGTAAACATAGGTGACATCATTATTGTTAAACCAGGAGAAAAAGTTCCCCTCGATGGCAAGGTTATAGAAGGAAACTCAATGGTTGACACTGCAGCGTTAACAGGGGAATCTGTTCCTCGTGAACTCGGGCCAGGAGACGATGCATTGAGCGGATTCATTAATAAAAATGGCGTTTTGACAATAGAGGTAACAAAGGATTTTGGTGATTCAAC
Organism: Caloramator proteoclasticus DSM 10124; assembly: GCF_900129265.1. Taxonomy (GTDB): domain Bacteria; phylum Bacillota; class Clostridia; order Clostridiales; family Caloramatoraceae; genus Thermobrachium; species Thermobrachium proteoclasticum. The sequence continues at coordinate 25,534 of NZ_FQVG01000038.1, forward strand.
TGTATCTAAAATTTTGGATCTGGTTCAGAATGCCAGCAGTAAGAAGGCTCCTACAGAAAAATTTATAACAAAATTTGCCCGTTTCTATACTCCGATTGTAGTCTTTGGAGCATTAGCCTTAGCAATCATACCTCCATTGGTGATCCCCGGTGCAACTTTCTCTACATGGATATATCGAGCCTTAGTGTTCTTAGTTATATCTTGTCCATGTGCGTTAGTAATTTCAATACCATTGGGCTTCTTCGGAGGGATTGGTGGAGCATCGAAGAGAGGTATATTAGTAAAAGGCAGTAACTATCTTGACGCGTTGAACAATGTGGAAACAGTTGTTTTCGATAAGACAGGTACTTTAACTAAAGGTATATTTGAGGTTGTGGATGTTAACTCCCAAGCCGATTTTACTGATGAGGAATTGATTGAATATGCAGCATTTGCTGAAAGTCACTCAAGTCATCCAATTGCACTATCCATTTTGAAAGTCTATAACAAAGATGTCGATACCACTAAAATTGAAGACTATGAGGAAATTGCAGGTCATGGGATTTTAGCTAAAGTTGGTGGTAAAGAGATTCTTGTCGGAAATAGCAAACTGATGAATAAAGAAAACATTAAATATCAGGAAGTTGAGACTCTGGGTACAATAGTACATGTTGCAGTAGACAAGAAATATGCAGGCAATATTGTAATCTCTGACGCAGTGAAGGAAGATTCAGCTGATGCGATTAAAGGATTGAAGGCATTAGGTGTTAGAAATACTGTTATGCTTACTGGTGATTCGAAGGCAGTTGGGGAAAAAATAGCAACCCAACTTGGAATTGACGAGGTGTATACTGAATTGTTACCGACCGACAAGGTAGAAAAAATTGAGGCTCTGGATGCTAAGAAATCTCATAAGGGGAAAATTGTATTTGTTGGAGATGGTATCAATGATGCACCAGTACTTGCGAGAGCTGATATTGGCGTGGCAATGGGTGGCTTGGGGTCTGATGCTGCAATTGAAGCAGCTGATATAGTTATCATGACGGATGAACCATCAAAAATTGTCACTGCAATTAAAGTAGCAAAAAGGACTAGGAAAATTGTGATGCAAAACATTGTGTTTGCATTAGGGGTTAAAGCCATATTCCTTGCACTTGGTGCGGTGGGAGTTGCAACTATGTGGGAAGCTGTATTCGCTGACGTGGGTGTGGCAATAATCGCAATATTAAATGCAATGAGGGTAATGAATACAAAAAGTATATAGGACTACATGATTTATTAACCCCTTGATTTATTTCCTCAAAGATAAAATCAAGGGGTATCTGTATTTAAATTTATAAGGAGCATTCCTGTAATGAAATAATTTGAGAGTGGATAAAAAAAGCACCTCCTGATAGAATACAGGGTATAAGGCACTAAACTTATCCCTAA
>NZ_FQVG01000037.1 GCF_900129265.1 Caloramator proteoclasticus DSM 10124
TCTTTAATCGCTTTATCTAATTCTTCTAAAAAGTCTTTTATTATATTCCTTCCAAGTTCATCAGTCGATTCTTTAACTACCTCAACAAGTTTTGTAAAATCCCATTCTTTTGACAGCATTTCTTCTACATTTTTTATTAATTTAGTAGTGAAATTTATTAAATGTTGTTGTATAATATTATTCAAAAGAGACACCCCCTTATTGGTTTGTGTTTTTTCCACTTTTTATTTTACCACAGGGGTTGTCTCTTTTAAATTTTTTGTCCTTTTTCGTCCTACAATAATTTTACACTATGTGCAATATGAATTTATTACACAAATCGACAATTATTTATCAATACCTATTGTTGCATAATTATAAATTGCAGTATGTAATTATCTTTAAATATATGTTATAATGTATAAAATAATTTTATAAACTATATTAGATAAAACTAAAAAGGGGGAAATATAATGGGCATTAAATTGGCAGTTGTTGGTGCAACAGGTATGGTAGGTAGGAAATTTCTTGATGTACTTAAGGAAAGAAACTTTCCTATTGAAAATCTTTTTCTTTTCGCGTCTTCAAAATCAGCTGGAAACGTAATCAATTTTAACAATAAAGATTATATTGTTGAGGAACTTAAGGAAGACTCCTTTGATAGAGGTATTGATATCGCCTTGTTTTCTGCTGGTGCATCTACAAGTTTAAAATATGCACCAATTGCAGCAAGTAAAGGCTGTATAGTTGTTGATAATAGTAGTGCTTGGAGAATGAACGATGATGTACCTCTTGTTGTTCCTGAAGTAAATCCAGAGGATATAAAATGGCATAAGGGTATAATTGCAAATCCTAACTGTTCAACTATTCAAGCTGTGGTCGCACTAAAGCCTCTTGATGATAAATACAGAATAAAAAGAATTATCTATTCAACATATCAAGCAGTATCAGGTGCCGGGATGGGTGGATATGAAGATTTAATAAATGGAATAAAGGGAGAAAAACCAAAAAAATTCCCTCACCCAATTGCATATAACATAATACCCCACATAGATGTATTTATGGATAACGGCTATACAAAGGAAGAAATGAAAATGATAAACGAAACAAGAAAAATACTGCATAGACCTGATTTAAAGATTACAGCAACAACTGTTAGAGTTCCTGTATTTTATGGTCATAGCGAATCGATAAATGTGGAGTTTGAAAAGAGCTTTGAAATAGATGAGTTAAAGGAAGTATTAAAGCAAAGCAAAGGTATAGTGCTTATGGATGATGTTAAAAATAATGTTTATCCTATGCCAATATTAGCAGAGGGAAAAAATGAAGTTTTTGTTGGAAGAATAAGACGTGATGAGAGCATTGAAAACGGTATTAATATGTGGGTTGTAGCAGATAACATAAGAAAGGGTGCTGCAACAAATGCTGTACAAATTGCTGAACTTTTAATCAAGTAGTGCTATATAATAATATTAAGGATATTTTTTTAGAAAGGATGGGTTATAAATGAGCCTATTTACTGGAAGCGGTGTTGCAATAGTAACGCCATTTAACGAAGACGGAGTTGACTTTAAAAAATTAGAAGAACTTATTGAATGGCATATAGACCAAAAGACAGATGCAATTATTATATGTGGAACAACTGGTGAAGCCTCAACTATGTCTGAACAAGAGAGAAAAGAAACTATTAAATTTACCGTTGATGTTGTAAAGGGAAGAATACCTGTTATTGCTGGAACAGGAAGCAACAATACTAAAGCTGCAATAGATATGAGTAGGTGGGCTGATAGCATAGGTGTTGATGGCCTTTTAGTTATAACACCCTATTATAATAAAACAACCCAAAGAGGAGCAATCGAACATTTTAAAGCAATAGCTTCTGCTGTTACAAAACCTATTATAATCTATAACGTACCTTCAAGAACTGGATTTAATATACTCCCTGAAACTCTATTTGAACTTTCAAAAATTGATAATATAGTTGCTGTAAAGGAAGCAAGCGGTAATATATCACAAGTAGCTGAAATTGCACAGCTCTGTGGTGATAACCTTGATATTTACTCTGGAAATGACGATCAAGTAATACCAATAATGTCACTTGGAGGTAAAGGGGTTATTTCTGTAGTTGCGAATATTCTTCCTAAAGATACCCACGATATGTGCCAATTATTCCTACAGGGTAAATACAAAGAAGCATTAAAGATACAACTTAATATGATTCAATTAATAAAAGCATTATTTATTGAAACTAATCCTATCCCAGTAAAAACTGCTATGAATCTAATGGGAATGAAGGTAGGACACTTAAGACTGCCTCTTGTTGATATGTCACCTAAAAATCTTGAAATATTAAAAAAAGAAATGATCAATTACGGAATAAAGCTTGCTTAGAGGTGAATGTATGAGAGTATTATTGCACGGTTGTAATGGACGTATGGGACAGACTTTAACAAAAATTATATCAACACTCAATGATATTGAAGTTGTATGTGGTGTTGATAAGGATACAACAAAATTTATCAATTCTTATCCAGTATATTCAAAATTAGATGAAGTTAAAGAAGAGGTTGATGTATTAATTGATTTTTCAAACCACACCTGTTTGGATTCTATTTTAGAATATGGTAAGAGGAATAAAGTTGCATTAGTAATCTGTACTACAGGTTTTTCTGAAGAGGAAAAAAATAAAATGTATGATGCCTCTAAATTTATACCTATACTCAATTCTGCTAATATGTCCCTTGGTGTTAATTTAGTTTTATCTTTAGTTTCACAAGCTGCAAAGGTACTCTATGAAAATTTCGATATAGAAATAATAGAAAAACATCATAATCAAAAGCTTGATTCACCAAGTGGTACAGCATTAATGATTGCAGATGCAATAAATAAATCATTAGAAAATGTATTAAACTATAGTTATGGTAGACATTCAAAAACTCAAAAGCGAGAAAAAAATGAACTTGGAATACATGCTGTTCGCGGTGGAAATATAGTTGGTGAACACGAAGTATTATTCGCAGGTCCCTTTGAAAATATAGAAATTAAGCATTCTGCCCTTTCAAGAGATGTATTTGCCTATGGTGCAATAAAAGCCGCAAGATATTTATTTGGAAAAGAAAATGGTTTTTATACAATGCAGGATGTAATAAACAGTTAACCTTATTAACCAATTGTTGGATATTAAAATAAATTTATAGCTAACCCCATAAAGGATATATATGCATTCATCTGTAATTAATTTTAAAATATCCTTTATGGGGCTTTTAAAAATTAGTGTCTTCTGATGGAGGTTATTATGGAAAATTTACTTAACAAAGATGTAAGAAGCATTGAAATATCGGGTATAAGAAAGTTTTATAATATGGTATCAAAATATGATAATGTAATCTCACTTACTATAGGACAACCAGATTTTAATACACCAAATCACATAAAAGAAGCTGCAAAGTTAGCATTAGAAAATAACAAAACTATATATACTCACAATGCAGGGATTATTGAACTAAGAAGAGCTATATCAAATTTTGTTCAAAAAAAATATAATCTATATTACAATCCCGATGATGAAATTATAGTAACTTGTGGTGCAAGTGAAGGAATATTTATAGCACTTAAAACTATATTAGATATAGGCGATGAAGTATTAATTCCTGCACCCTGTTATCCGGGATATGAACCTGTCGTAAAACTATGTGGTGCAAAGGTAAAATACATAGATACTTCAAATACTAATTTTAAATTAACTAAAAAATTGCTTGAAGATAATATAGGCTCTTCAACAAAATGCATAATTATTCCTTATCCATCAAACCCAACAGGTCAATGCTTAAACTTAGATGAATTAAACGAAATAGCAGATTTCATTAAAGATAAAGATATATTTATTTTATCAGATGAAATATATAGTGAACTTGTATATGAAGAAAGACATAATTCAATAGCAGCACTTAATAATTTAAAGGATAAAACAATTGTAATAAACGGACTGTCAAAATCCCATTCTATGACTGGATTTAGAATAGGATATACACTATCACCAAGTTACATAACAAAACATATGATTAAAGTTCATCAATATCTAAATACTTGTGCTACATCTATAAGCCAATATGCTGCCCTTGAAGCTCTAACAAATGGAATAGATGATTCAATAACAATGAAGAATGAATATAAAAAAAGAAGAGATTATGTTTATGATAGACTTATAAAAATGGGATTTGATGTTGTAAGACCTAAAGGAACCTTTTATATATTTCCAAATATAAAAAAGTATTCAAACAACTCATTTAACTTTGCTTTAAGTTTATTAGAAAATGAAAAAGTTGCAGTTGTACCTGGAAGTGCCTTTTCGCAATATGGAGAAGGACATATAAGGATTTCCTTCGCATATTCGATGGAGGAATTAAAATTAGGATTAGATAGAATAGAGAAATTTATATCTACTTTATAAAAATATAAATTGCCCACCTATTAAGGTAGCAGATTGTTGACAAACCTAATTATTAGCTAAAGTATAAAAAAGCCCCATGAAAGGATTTCAAAGGCTCTTTCATAAGCATTAGCAATTCTTGCTTTTCGATTTTGAAAAAGTCCGTAATTCGGCACAGGACGTGCCGAGCCGAGCGGCCATCAGGACGATGGCATCGCGAAGGTAGGACTTTTTCAAACAAAGAAAAGCTTAGAATTTCTTAGCGAAATGAACCGATGCCTAAGAAATCCTTCATGGGGCTAATTATTACATAACTTTTTCAAAACTCTATTCCTTTTCTTGCTGGAACTCCTTCATTGAAATAATGCTTAATATCCTTCATTTCAGTTATTAAATCCGCAACATCTGCTATTTCTTTAGGAACATTTCTTCCTGTTAGTATTATTTCTATATTTTCTGGTTTAGATTTTAAAAACTCCACTACTTCTTGTACATCTAAAAGTTTATTTGATAAAACTCCCATCATCTCATCAATAATCAAAACATCGCATTCCCTATTTTTCAAAACTTCCCTGCAAAATTCAAAACCTTTATCAATATCCTTTTTAAGTTCAATCTTTTCATCTTCACTTAAGGTCCAGAAAAATCCTCTTGGCCTTTCAAATCTAAAAACCTTAAAATCAGGCTCTAATCTTTTTAAACTATGTAGTTCACCTGTATCATTTCCCTTTAAGAACTGTACCATATAAACCTTAAGTCCTCTTCCTACAGCTCTTACTCCTTGACCTACAGCAGCAGTTGTTTTACCTTTTCCATTACCTGTATAAACTTGAATACATCCTTTTTGTAGCAAAATATCACCCCCATAATATCCTTAATTATAGAATACTACTTTTATTTGTATTTGACAAACTATTTATACTATTGTATATTTATTGATAATAATTTATAAGGAGGGTAAATAATGGATATGAAAACAGAATATGATCTAACAAATCCATACGAAATAGCACGATACATCAAGGACGCTAAAAAAACTACGCCTGTCAAGGTTTATATAAATGGAAATTTACAAGGCATTGAAAATGAAGACATAGATATATATGGAGAAGGAAACTTTTTTATTCTATTTGGAGAAAATCATTTAATCGAAAAGTTTATTAATGAAAATAGAGATAAGATTAAAAAATATAGAATTGAATGGGACAGAAGAAATTCTGCAATACCTATGCTTGACATTAGGCATATTGAAGCAAGAATTGAGCCTGGTGCAATAATCAGAGAAGGTGTTTCAATCGGTAAAAATGCGGTTATAATGATGGGTGCTGTAATTAATATTGGTGCTGAAATAGGTGAAGGTGCAATGATTGATATGAATGCTGTAGTTGGTGCAAGAGGTAAAATAGGAAAAAATGTTCACGTTGGAGCTGGTGCTGTTATTGCAGGAGTTTTAGAGCCTCCAAGTAAAGACCCTGTTATTATTGAGGATGAGGTTCTAATTGGAGCAAATGCAGTTATATTAGAGGGAGTTAAGATTGGAAAAGGTGCTGTAGTTGCGGCAGGCTCTGTTGTAACAGAGGATGTGGAACCATATGTAGTTGTTGCTGGCTCTCCAGCTAAAGTAATAAAAAAGGTTGATGAAAAAACAAAAAGTAAAACACAAATACTTGAGGACTTAAGAAAATAAGTTAACAAAAGGTTAATACCTTTTGTTAACTTATTTTTTACTCATCAACCTTATCCATCTTTGTAATAGATACCTCATAAGCTGTTCTCTTTACTGTTTCAGTTTCTGAAATCTTCTTTTCATAATCTCTACTTTGTATTCTTCCGGTAATCTTTATATGAGTCCCTACTTCAAGTGTACTTGAAAATCTTGCATTTCTTCCCCAAGCAATTGCTGGTATGTAATCTGATTTATTATATGGTCTATTTACTGCAATTAATATGTCTGTTATTTCTCTTCCAAATGGTGTAGTTCTATAAACTGGCGCCTTACAAATATAACCATCTAAATATATTTCATTGGGGCTTGTACTAATAGTATCAATGTTATTAATATCCCTTGCAAAAACAGTTAGTATTAATCTATTGGTACCATCTACCACTTTATTATAGGACCTCAACTGTCCTTTAATACTAACTATCTTTCCAATACTTACATCAACAGTTGGTAGAAGTCTTTCTGATACAGTAATAGGAAGCCTATCAACAGTTTCACTTAACCTTGGAACTTCAACAGTAAAGTTATAAAAAGCTTCCCCAAACATTTCGTGACTATAGGATAGTTCCGAAACTACCTTACCTTCAATATACACTTTGTTTGATGTTAATTGATAATCGTTCATAATCCCATCCCCTTTGTACATTTTTGATTTTACTATCTAAAATATAAATATTATGATTTTTATTTTTTTATACCTATTTTTTTAAAATTCATAATCCAAACACAAAGCTGTACTTAAGGCAGCAAGATAGTAATAAACATCTTGATATTTGCCCTTTACTTTAAGTGGTTTTTCAAAGGGCTGAACCAGTTTACCATTTATAGTTACTATACTTCTCTGAAGACAATAACTAAAGCATAATTCATTCATATCGTCAATACTTGAGGCTGAAACTGTTGTACGTTCATTTAAACCGTATGTAATGGGATAAACTTTTTCACATACATAATCTATCTTTTGAATTGAATCTGCATTTAGAATAATATATCCATTTTCCTTTAGATTTGAAATTAAATTTTGATAAGACTTAATCAGACTTTCCTTTTCATATTCAAGAGCAGTGTGTATTAGTATATCAAACTTTATTTTGTTTATTTTGTTGTTAATTATATCTTCTCTTGAAATCTCTATAATTATATAATCTATACTATTTCTTAATAGATTAAAAAATGATTCCTCACTATCATCCTTTGTTCCAATTACATAGGCATTTTTTTTATGTTTCTTAAAAAATTCTAATAGTACATCACCCACAAAGGACTTTCCTCTACTTCCAAATATACCAATTATTATCATAATGAAACCTCCTCTCTTATTTTAATATCTTGTACATTTTTTTATTATTTATTCAAAGGAGGAGGCTTAAAACATATTAATAATGTATGTCTTATTCATTTAATGGCTTCTGTCTACCTGTAAAATCAATATAATAATTATCCTTATATATCAAATCCGATACCTTAACAAATTCATATCCTTTATTTTTTAGTTCCTTTATAATTGTGTCTAATGCTTTTACTGTTTCCATACTACTATTATGCAGAAGAATTATCGAACCATTTCTTGTCTTTGATATAACTGTTTTTTCAATTTGCTGATGGGATATAGTCCTCCAATCAATAGGGTCAACATCCCATTGTATGCAATAATGGCCGGTTTCTTCTATTGCTTTAATTACTTCACTGTTGTAATCACCATATGGTACCCTCATCAATTTAGTTTCCTTTCCCGTTATCTTTTTTATTTTACTACTTGCTGTAAATACTTCCTCCTTTATTTTAGATTTTGTAAGCCTTGTAAAGTAAATATGATTATTTGAATGATTTCCTATTTCGTGCCCCTTAGTATCTATTTCCTTTACTCTGTTTGGATATTTATCTACCCACGTTCCTAATATAAAAAACGTTGCTTTTACATTATTATCATCTAATACTTTTAAAATAGAAGGTATATACTCATCCCCCCATCCAATATCAAATGTTAAAGCAACCCTCTTTTCCTTAGTTTCTACCGAATAAATAGGCAAGTCAGCTTTAGAATTTAAAAAAACATCTATAAGCTTATACCCACCTGATAGTTTAAATAATACTGCAATACAAACAATTAAACAAACAACCCCAATGTTTTTTATTTTTTCTTTACTTAAAATAAAAATCTTCAATACTCTATCCCTCCAAAACATTCTATTTATACATATTTATTTTAATAAATTTAAATTTAAAACAACTGTATTAAATTTTTAAATAGAAACAAATAATAAAGATAAGGTCAATAAAGGAGGGATTTTTATGACCATGCGAAGGGCACGCTTTACAAACCTGTTTGGGCATCAAGAGGAATTTGCTTCAGAAAACCTATTAGGACAAGATAGACATTACCACAGAGAAGCAAAATCTCAAAAGGCTCAATTAGAAAGTGTTAAACGACATGGTACAAGAAAAGACAGAAAAATCCCTATCAAAGAAAAATTGACCTAAAAGGGTTGCAATCTGCAACCCTTTTCCTTTAACTTCCTAACATATTTTTTACTAAACTACACAAATTATAACTAAACAAAAACATAAGTACATAAGGAGGAATAAAAATGGCAGCAGGACAGAATGGTTCAGGAAGAACTCAATTAGTTCCAGAGGCTCATCAAATTTTAGACAACATAAAATATGAAATAGCATCAGAGTTTGGGATTCCAGTATATCAAGGCTCTGAAGACTATTGGGGAAATATCCCATCAAAGGATTGCGGAAGAGTCGGTGGGGCAATGGTTAAAAGAATGATTGCACTGGCTGAAAAGGAACTTATGAGCGGAAAACAATTAGAAAAACTATAAACAGGAAGGGATTAACCCTTCTTGTTTTTATGTCTATATTGTTGTAAAAAATTAATCCTATTTTGTTGAAATATAGATAACTTTGTTGGTATAATAAATTTGATATTAAATGAAGAGGTGAAAAAATTAAATGGATGTAACAGATTTAGCCATAAACAAACTAATTATTTTATACATACTAAATAAACTAAATAAGCCATCTACTAATTCACAGCTAACACAAATTATATTAGAAAATAACCTAATAAACTACTTTACTCTTCAGCAGTATATATCTGAACTCATAAATACTGGTTTTATAAATACCATAACCGATAACAAGAAACAATATTTAGTAATTAGTAGTAAAGGCTCTGACACATTGAATTTCTTTTTAAACAGAATACCCGATGCAAAAATTGAACAATTAGATGATTATTTTGAAAACAAAAATGAAAGCACACAGAAAATAGAACCTGCTGCTGAATATATGCCAATTAAGGATGGATTTGAAGTAAATTTAATTTTGAAAAAGGGAGCAAAAAATCTAATTGAAATAAAGCTTCCAGTAAAAACTATGGAGGATATTGAATTGATACGAACTAATTGGAAAAATTCTGGAGAAGATATATACAATAATCTAACAAACCTACTAAATAAAAAATAAAAAACATCTCGAACTATATGTAAAAGCCCTATGAAGGAATCTTTATACCTCTATCCTTTCATAGGGCTCTTATATAACTTTTTAATCAACTACATAATATAAATTATGCCTTTTATAATTCTATTTTAAAATCCTATCTGCCATTTCATTTTCATTTAATCCAACCTTTAATGTTTTAGCAGCTTTAATCGTATCATTACATATAATTTTCGCCACATTAACAAGTTCCTTGGGTATTTTATCCTCATTTTTAATTGCAAAATAATATATCTCACAAGCCAGCTTAACTCGTTCTTTAATATCAACAGACAATTTTTCCTCCCAAAACATAATGCTTTAATATATTATATTCATTCTTCTTCTTTTTTAAAAATAGAATTCAATATTCTTCTAACATCACCTATCATATAAAGTGAACCACAGAATACCAAAACATCATAATCCTTATTATTTATAGTAAATTCAACAGCCTCCTTCATATTATCAAAGGCTACTGCCCGTTTACCTCTTTCTTCTATAAATTCTTTTAAATCTTCTGCCTTTAGTGCTCTTAAACTTTCGGGAGTTACTGTTATAAAATCATCACAAACTTTTGTAAGCTCATCTACCATTTTTATATAATCCTTATCCTTTAATACTCCAAATACCATCTTTATCCTTTTGTTTATAAAATATTTATTTAATCCATATATAAGTTCCGTAATTCCCTGAACATTATGTCCACCATCAAGAACTATATATGGATCCTCCTTATATATCTCAAATCTACCTGGCCATACTGATTTTTCTAACCCTTCATATATAGCTTTGTCTGAAACAGAATATCCTAAATCCCTTAAAACCTCTATTGCCATAAGGGCAGTTACAGCATTTTTAACTTGATACCTGTTTATCATCCTTATCCTCAAATCCTTATATATCCTATTTTTTATTTTTACATCAAACATTATTCCCTTAACTGTATCTTCCTTTACATCCCATTCTGCATCTTTTACATAATAAATCTTCGAATTCATCTCCTCTGCTCTTTTTTCAATAACACTCTGTGCTTCTTCGACCTGAGGATACAAAACTAAAGGTCTATTTCTTTTAATTATTCCTGCCTTCTCATAGGCAATCTTTTCTATAGTATCTCCTAAAATATTAGTATGATCGTAACTTATAGAAGTAATTATTGAAAGAAGTGGGTTTACAACATTTGTTGCATCCAGCCTTCCACCAAGTCCAACCTCTAACACTACAAAATCAACCTTCTTTTCAGCAAAATACTTTAATGCACAGGCAGTTACTATTTCAAACTCTGTAGGATGTTCATATCCCTCAACTACAACCGTATTAATAATTTCCTTTATCTCTTCTATAAGCCCTGCAACATCCTCTTCAGATATTTCTTCATTGTTTATTTTAATTCTCTCTGTAAATCTCTCTAAATGTGGAGATGTATATATACCTACTCTATATCCCTCTTCAATCAAAATATTTGAAACAAAAGTCACCGTTGAACCTTTGCCATTGGTACCTGCAACGTGTATAACTTTTAATCTTTCCTGTGGATTCCCTAAAAGTTCACATATTCTTTCTATTCTTTTCAACCCAAAGTTCATTCCAAACTTTCCAACACTCTCTATGTACTCTAAAGCCTCTCTATAATCCATAACATCACCTCGTATAAAATACTACATAAATTATATCATAAAAAATAGGGTGTTTAAAAACACCCATTATTTCATCCTATACCTGCTTATATACTCATTAAAATTCCAATTTTCAAGGAATTTTTTTGCTGAATTATATCCTGACATATATAGTTTTTGCTTCATAGAATTAGATATAGAAAAATCAGTAGTATTTACTCCAAGAGTAGGAATCAAAATAGTTCTTACAAAATCCTTATTTTTTATATACCTTAATTCATTCTCCTCAAGCATAGTATTTACAATGTCCATTATATAATCCCTCAAGGATATATAATCTTTTTTGGGCTTTGGTGCTGGTTCCTGCAACTTAAATCCAAAGGTTGGCCAACGTGGGACACCATCAACATCAAATATCCAAACAGGGAAATTACTTAAAATTCCACCATCAACTATATAATGAGTCTCTTCCTTTACCTTTAATTTAACTGGTTTAAAGTATAGTGGAATGCTCATACTCATACGTACAGCCTTTGCCACATCAAATTCTAAAGGATCTATTCCATATTCCTTTAAATCATCTGGAAGTATTAATATATCCTTTTTAGTTATATCTGATGCAATTATTTTTAGTATTGGTTCATCATTTCTAATGAAATCTTTAAATTTTACCTTTCCTTTTTTCTCTAAAAGGTATTTAAGCCACCTTTCAAATTCATCTCCTGAATAAATGCCCTTACTAACAAAAAGTCCTAATATTCCCCCTATTAGTGGCAATGCTTGAATTGAATCTTTATCTTGAAATTTAATAAAATCAAAGTTAAATAGAATCTGTTTTAATTCATCTGCACTATAACCTGCTGCAATTAAAGAAGCGACAATTGCACCGGCTGATGTGCCTGCAACCTTGTTGAATCTATACCCTCTATCTTCTAAACATTTAATAGCTCCTAAGAAGGCAATCCCCTTTACTCCTCCACCCTCAAACACAGCATCAATATACATCCAAATCATTCCATAAATTACTCATAGTATTATAATATGAATAAATACTGAATTTGTTTTTTATGTATAAAAAAAACGTAAGTAGTGTAGAAATCCACTACTTACGTTAATCAATTACTTAAGTGCATTAAGTCTTTCAATTACCTTCTCAAGCATTTCTTTATACTTTGCAAGTTTTTCCTTTTCCTCATCAACAAGTTTTTGTGGTGCCTTTGCTACAAAGTTTGGATTATTAAGTTTGCCTTCTGCCCTTTCTACTTCCTTTTCAAGCTTTTCTTTTTCTTTAGTTAGCCTTTCAATTTCCTTTTGCTTATCTATTAAATCCTCAAGAGGCATATATATTTGTGCACCCTCTGTAACCTGAGATACTGCATCCTTTGGTATTTCATTTTCGCCTATGAATACAACCTCAGATGCAAAGGCAAGTTTTTCAAAATAAACAGCACCATCTTCAAAGGCCTTCTTTGCGGCTTCATTTGAAGGTATAATCATTATCTTTGCTCTTCTTGAGTTTGGAACATTCATTTCTGCCCTTATATTTCTTATGGCTCTTATAGCATCAATTACATACTCCATTGATTTCATATCTTCTTGATAATTTCTATCTTCTCTAAATTCTGGCCATTTAGCTATTGTTATTGATGGTGTTTCATCAGTTATATGCTTGTAAATTTCTTCTGTTATAAATGGCATAAATGGATGTAGAAGCTTTAAGCTGTCCTTTAATACTTCAATTAATGTTATTTGTGCTGCAGCCTTTGACTTTTCATCATCTCCATATAATCTTGGTTTTACAAGTTCAATATACCAGTCACAAAGTTCTGACCAGATAAAGTCATATATTTTTTGTGCTGCAATACCAAGTTCAAATTTATTTAGATTATCAGTAACTTCCTTTGCTACTTCATTTATTCTACTTAGTATCCATCTGTCTGCTGTATTTCTTATGTCATTTGCTTCACTCTTGTATCTATTTACAAGCTCCTCATCATAGTTCATAAGCATAAATCTTGATGCATTCCAAATCTTATTTGCAAAATTTCTTGATGCCTCTACCCTTTCCATATAGAATCTCATATCATTTCCTGGTGAGTTTCCTGTAACAAGGGTAAATCTTAATGCATCTGCACCATATTTGTCTATTATCTCAAGTGGATCTATACCATTTCCAAGGGATTTTGACATCTTTCTTCCCTGTGAATCTCTAACAATACCGTGTACTAATACGTGCTTAAATGGCACACTTCCCATTTCATTTATTGCTGAGAATATCATTCTTGCAACCCAGAAGAAGATTATATCATAACCAGTAACTAAAACATCAGTTGGGAAGAAATACTCTAAATCCTCTGTCTTGTCAGGCCAGCCTAATGTTGAAAATGGCCATAGTGCAGAACTAAACCAAGTATCTAACACATCTTCATCCTGTTTCAAATTAGAAGAACCACATTTTTGACAAACATCTGGCTCATCTGATGATACAATTACCTCTCCACAGTCTTGACAATACCAAACAGGAATTCTATGTCCCCACCAAAGTTGTCTTGAAATACACCAGTCTTGAATGTTTTCCATCCAGTTGAAATAAACCTTTGCAAATCTCTCTGGAACAAATTCAACTTCCCCATTTTTTACAGCCTCAATTGCTGGTTCTGCAAGCGGCTTCATCTTTACAAACCACTGCTTTGATAAAAGTGGCTCAACTGTTGTTCCGCATCTATCGTGGGCACCAACATTATGATTATGCTCCTCAATCTTTACAAGTAGCCCTAATTCTTGAAGATCATTTACTATTTGCTTTCTTGCATCATATCTATCAAGTCCAGCGTATTTGCCGGCAAGCTCATTCATTGTTCCGTTATCATTCATAACAACTATTTGTTCAAGATTATGCCTTTGACCTACTTCAAAGTCATTTGGATCGTGAGCTGGAGTAATTTTTACAGCTCCAGTTCCAAATTCCATTTCAACATATTCATCAGCTATTATTGGAATTTCTCTATTTACAAGTGGAAGAATTAGAGTCTTTCCTATTAAATGTTTATATCTTTCATCATTTGGGTTTACTGCAACTGCAACATCTCCAAGCATTGTCTCTGGTCTTGTTGTTGCAATAACTATATATTCGTCGCTATCCTTTACAGGATATTTAATATGCCATAGGTTACCTTGCTTTTCTTGATATTCAATTTCTGCATCTGAAAGAGCTGTCATACATCTTGGACACCAGTTTATAATTCTATTTCCTCTGTATATAAGTCCCTTATTATATAATCTAACAAATACTTCTCTAACAGCCTTATTTAAACCTTCATCCATAGTAAATCTTTCGCGAGTCCAGTCACAGGATGCTCCCATCTTTTGTAACTGCTTTTTTATCCTCTCTCTATAGGTATGTGTCCAATCCCAAACGTGTTTTAAAAACTCCTCTCTTCCTATCTCCTTTTTATTTATTCCCTTTTTTGCAAGTTCCGCCTCAACCTTAACCTCTGTCGCTATACTTGCGTGGTCCTCTCCAGGAAGCCATAGTGTTTCATATCCCTGCATTCTTTTCCATCTAATTAATGCATCTTGAAGGGTATTATCAAGGGCATGCCCCATATGAAGCTGTCCTGTAATATTTGGTGGTGGCATTACTATTGTAAAAGGTTTTTTAGTCTTATCAACTTGTGGTGTAAAATATCCCTTTTCTAACCATTCATTATATAATCTTTCTTCAAACTCCTTAGGATCATAATTCTTTGCTATATTCTTGTTATCTTCCATTTTAGAACCTCCTTTATTATATAATACTCATAATCTTCAAACATCCTATTGCTGCAATTGTTAATCCTATTAACTTAATAATAAGTTCTTTATTTTGGCTAAAGTTAAATAGTTTAACTATTTTTTTAGATCCATAGGTTAATATACCACCAACTACTGCTAGTATGTACCCCACTAAAACACCTCCATATAAAAAGGCCCTTCGCACTCTAAGGGCGAAGGACCGCGGTACCACCTTAATTCTGCAAAAATGCAGCTCTTATTTTAATAACGGTTTCCCGTTTCATCCTACTCTTCTTCAGATGAAAAGCTCCAAAGCTACCTTCGATAGCACTTTACCTAAGAAGACCTCTCAGCCTATGAGTCTTCCTCTCTTTTAGGTGTTACTACCTACTCCTCTTCTTCACAGCCTCTATCTATTGACTTTTATTTATTATTATATTACAAAATACTACATTGTCAACATATTTATCTTCTATTTTGAAGAAGAAGATAAAAACCACCTAATACCATAACTACAGGTATAAAATACTGTCTAACAAAGGATTTAACCATTATGTAAAGCTCGTTAGTTCCAAAGGCTTTATTTACTATCGAAAATACCCCCGCCAAAATCAATAAAACTGCTAATGTGTTTATTAAATATCTTATATCTATTTTTTTTCTATTGCCATAGGCATCTTTGCTATAAAATCCACTAAATATAAAATAATCATCCTCTACATATTTACCTGCATCTAAAAGCGAAGCAGTCTTGAAGGTATCCACAAAGGCATATATCCAAATAAAAAATTGTAATATACCACCAATAACACCCAATCCAAATAACGAAAACACAGGTTTAATTAATAAAAATAGTGCAAGTGCCTCCAGTCCCTTTCTATAAAGACCTAAATACATATATCCAACACCTGGAATTAGTGCTGCTATAAATGTAGAAAGTGAATTTCTCCTCATATTTCTCACCTCTTCCCTTTGTTTTATATAATTATTACATTTTTTAACCATAAAATCAAGATTAACACAGACGAAAAATGTAACTAAACACCCCCAAACAACATATTATAAATTGATATAAAAAAAAGGAGATGTATATATGAAATTCAAAAAAATATTAGCTGTAATATCTATTTTGATTTTAACCTTATCTGCTTTTTCTGGATGTAAAAAAGAAGAAACAAAGAAGGATTTAGTAAAGGTAAGACTTAATGAAGTAGTTCGTTCAATCTTCTATGCACCTATGTATGTTGCAATAAACCAAGGATTCTTTGAGGAAGAAGGAATTGAGATTGAGCTTTCAACAGGGCAAGGTGCAGATAAAACAATGCAGCAGGTTTTATCCAAAAACGCAGACATAGGTTTTTGTGGACCTGAACAGGTTATATATCTTTATAACCAAGGAAGAGAAGATTATGCTGTTTTATTTGCACAACTCACCAAAAGAGATGGCTCCTTCCTTGTTTCAAGAAATAAAGAAGACAATTTTGCTTGGGAAAATTTAAAGGGTAAAACAATTATAGGTGGTCGTCCTGGTGGGGTTCCTGAAATGACATTAGAGTATGTATTAAGAAACCACGGTCTAACTCCTAATAAAGATGTAAATATAATAACAAACATTGCATTTACAGCTACAGCACAGGCCTTTAAATCTGGTACTGGTGACTATGTTGCCCTATTTGAACCAACAGCAAGTATGCTTGAAAAAGAAAATGGAGGTTATGTCGTTGCATCAATCGGTAAGGCCTCTGGAGAAATTCCTTACACTTGTTTCTTTGCAACTAAATCATATATAAACGAAAACCCTGATATCATACAAAAATTTACCAATGCAATTTATAAGGGAATGCTCTGGACTGAATCTCATTCTTCAAAGGAAATAGCTGAGGCAGTTAAAGACTTCTTCCCAGGTTCTGATATCGATATATTAACCAAGGTTGTTGAAAGATATAAACAACAGGATACTTGGGCTAAAACACCAGTTTTAGAGGAGGATTCATTATCAAGACTTATGGATATTATTCAATCCTACAACCCAAGCTTAATTCCAAAACGTCCTCCTTATAAGGATATAGTAACAACCGAATTTGCTAAAAAAGTTATTGGTAAATAATATTTATGTATATGCCCCTTGATGAATTTAGTATATCATCAAGGGGTTAAAGCTAAAACATAACAAAAATTAAATATAAGCGAGAGTGATAAATATGGGCAAACTAACTCTGTGTAACGTATCTATGACATATCATACTCTACACACCGAAACAAAAACCCTTGATGATATAAGTATTAAAGTAGATGAAGGTGAATTTGTTGTACTTGTTGGGCCTTCAGGATGTGGTAAATCTACTCTGCTTTCAATTATAGCTGGTCTTATTACTCCAACAAGTGGTTCAGTTTATTTAGATAACAAAATAATCTCCTATCCCTGCAATAAAATAGGGTATATGTTCCAAAAGGATACATTGTTTGAATGGAGAAGCATTTATAAAAACATTACTTTAGGACTTGAAATAAGAAGAGAATTAACTAAAGATAATATAGACTTTGCAAATAACTTAATTGAAAAATACGGCCTTTCATCCTTTAAAAATTATTATCCAAGTCAACTATCTGGTGGGATGAGACAGAGGGTTGCATTGATAAGGACTTTAGTTTTAAACCCTGAAATACTATTGTTAGATGAACCATTTTCTGCATTAGACTACCACACAAGATTATTAGTTTCTGATGAAATATATAAAATTATTAAAGCAGAGGGAAAAACTACTCTAATGGTAACCCACGACATAGCAGAGGCAATTTCTCTTGCTGATAGAATTATTGTATTGAGCTCAAGACCTGCAAAAATAAAAAAGGAGTTTAATATAAATCTTAGTATAGAAAATAGAACACCCCTTACCTCAAGAAATGCTCCAGAATTTAAGGATTACTTTAATTTAATATGGAAGGAGCTTGATAAATATGATAAATAATACTCCTTCAAAGGAACATTTGGAATATATCTCTAAAATTAAACGCAGGAATACGCTAATTACACTATGTAGAATTTTGATATTAATAATTTTTATAGCACAATGGGAAATAACTGCACGTCTTAACATCGTTGATCCCTTCTTAGTAAGTCAGCCATCTAAAATTGTAACTACCTTCTTTAAGTTGATGCAGGAGGGACATCTTTTAAGGCACACCTATGTTACCTGCATAGAAACTATAATAGGTTTCATATCTGGTACTATTATTGGTACCTTAATTGCTATTATACTTTGGCTTTCAGATTTTATTAATAAAGTTTTAGAACCATACCTTGTTGTACTAAATGCCCTACCTAAAATTGCATTAGGCCCAATTCTAATCTTCTGGGTTGGTAATGGGCAGCCTGCCATAATTATAATTGCACTTACAATATCCTTAATAGTTACCATTATTTCTGTTTTAACCGGATTTAATGATGTAGATGAGGATATGATAAAGCTTGTTAAAACATTTGGAGCAAATAAATATCAAATACTAAAATATGTCGTTCTTCCCCACAGCCTTCCTGCTATAATTTCAACATTAAAGATAAATGTAGGGCTCTCTTGGGTTGGTGTTATAGTTGGTGAATTTTTAGTAGCAAAAGAAGGATTAGGATTTCTTATAGTTTTTGGTGGGCAAGTCGCACAGTTAGATATGGTTATGTTAAGTATAATAATACTTTCTATAATTGCATATATAATGTATGCAATTGTAAGTAAAATAGAATCAAAGTATATAAAATAAAAATATGGACTGAAAACCAGTCCATATTTTTATTATTCATTCATTAGATCTTCTATCATTTTCTTATATTCCTTAACCATTTCGTGGGCCTTTTCACTGCTTAGAACTCCATTTAGAGTCTTAGTTTGGAAGAATCTTTCTGGAATCTTTATGCTGTCTAAGCTGTATCCAAGTTTTGCCTTTATTTGATATTTAAGCTTTTGTATATCCTTTGCAAATTGAGTAAGTTCTTCATTTGTCATATTAATTCCAACAGCCTCTAATGCTTCAAGAACTATATCTCTTGTATATACCTTTCTTGCAAATAAACATATTACTAAGCTTGTTAGAATGTTTCTTTCTAATTCTTCGTCATAAACCTTCTTAACAATATCTTCTTCCTTTGGTTTTGATTGGTCTATTGAATATCCACCATTATCAAGGTGTGAGTGTCTTGAACCAACAGCAAATCCTACAACATTTCCATATCCTGTATGATATCCTGCCATCTCATTTCCACCTAAATGGCAAGCAAAATCTGAACCACCATAAACCTTTGAAGCGTGAACTACACCTTTTCCTAAATCTTCATAGAACTTATTCTTTCTTGTTGAAATATACTTAACTGCTGCAATATAGTTTTGAACAATACCAAATTCAAATGGTACAAGTGTCTCTTCAAGTGAAACATATCCTCTCTTGTACGCTTCTGTTGCCCATCCTAAAACAACACCTGTTGATATAGCATCAAGTCCTTCGCTTTCAACAACGTCAATTAGTTCAAGTATTTCGTCAGTTGACTTTATACCAAGGAATGTACCAAGTGCGAAAATAAGCTCGTGGTCATATGATACATTTATTGTTTCATATTCATATCCTGCATCAAATTCTCTTCTTACTTGACCAATGTGGATACATCCTATTGGACATCCTGCACAAGCAACCTTTCTTACAAGATTATCTTCTGCAAACTTTTCCCCTGATACATCTTCTGCAAAATCTATCTTGTTCTTTTGAAGGTTGAAGGATGGTAGTGAATGCATTTCATTTAGAGGAATAACGTTAACTGGAGTACCAAGTTCGTGATACTTCTTCATTAGGTCAGTGTTTAGAACCCTATCATATATCTTGTCATAAACTTTTCTATATTTTACCTTTAATTCCTGTGGTATATCCACTGTATTGTTTCCAATAACAACTATTGCCTTAAGGTTCTTTGAACCCATTACAGCACCAAGCCCAAGTCTTCCAAAGTGTCTGTATGTATCTACGTTAACACCTGCATAAGTTACAAGGTTTTCACCTGAACGACCTATTCTAATTGAGCTTCTTACACCACTTCCGTGTGTAGTTTGTCTTAATATCTTACCTGTTTCTTCAACAGATAATCCCCACATAGCTCTTGCATCTCTAAATTGTACTCCATCATCAATTAGAAGATATTGAGGATGTGCTGATTTACCAGTTACAACTATAGCATCAATACCAGCAAATCTCATAGCCATTGCAAATCTTCCACCTGCATGGCTCTCTCCATATTCCTTTGTATGTGGAGAATAAAATGTTGCAACTGTCTTTGTACATACTGGCATTACAAAAGAAAGAGGTCCTATTGCATAAATCATTGGCTGAGCTGGATCAAGTGGGTCAAGCTCTGGCTTTATATTTTCATCAAGAAGCTTTGCTGCAAGACCTGTACCTCCAAGATATTTAACAAGGTCCTTTCTTTGCTCGTATCTATAATCTTGCTTTTCAAGGTCTATATAAAGAACATTAATGTAGTCTCTTGCTAGCATATTATAAAACCTCCTTCGTTGTAATACATCTGTGTGGACAATACTTTGTACAATATCCACAATGAGTACAAATTATTGGATATCCCTCTTCATCAAATCTAATTGCATTTACTGCACAAGCAACTCCACAGGCACCACACTTTGTACATTTATCTTTGTGGAATACTACTCCTCCGCCTGTTCTCTTTGTTAGAGCACCAAACTTACAAGCCTCCATACAAGCTGGTTCTTCACATCCACGACAAATATTTATAACAAATTCACCTGTATAACCACCTGATGTTTTAACTTCTATTGCTGAGTTAGCAATTGAATATTCTCCTCTAAGTCTTGCACAGGCTTGACGGCAAGATAAACAACCTATACATCTTCTTCTGTCTGCTACCTTCAATACCTTTGCCATTTTTACACCTCCAATATTTAAATATGCAATTGTTTATTATATAACTTGCAATATAAACAAATGCTATTATATCACAAAATAATAAAAAATTTGTTAACAGTTTGTTAATTTGTTATCAAACACTCTAACCTTCCTTGCAATTCCTTGATTTCTACTTTATCACCATCTTTTACCTTTCCTGACAATATAATCTTTGCCAATTCTGTCTCAATATATTTTTGAATAAATCTCTTTAATGGTCTTGCACCATAAACCTGATCATAACCAACGCTTGCTATATAATTTAAGGCACTTTCATCCACATAAAGCTTTATATTCTTTTCATTAAGCCTTGATTGTATTTCATTTATAAATATTTTTATTATTCTCTTAATTGATTCATTTGAAAGTGGCTTAAATATGACTATATCATCTACTCTATTTAAAAACTCAGGCCTAAACCTCATCTTGAGAACATTCTGAACCTCTTTATAAATCTCATCTAAATCTTTATTCTGAATTAATCCCTGCTGTATAACATCACTTGCTAGATTAGATGTCATTATAATTATTGTATTTTTAAAGTCAACTATGTGTCCTTTACTATCTGTAAGCCTTCCTTCATCTAAAAGCTGTAAAAATATGTCAAATACCTCCTCATTTGCCTTTTCTATTTCATCAAATAAAATTACACTATATGGTTTTCTTCTAACAGCCTCTGTTAACTGTCCACCCTGTTCATAGCCTACATATCCCGGAGGTGCTCCTATTAGCCTTGAAACCGAAAACTTTTCCATATACTCTGACATATCTATTCTAATCATATTATCCTCGCTGTCAAACAGCTCCCTTGCTAAAGTTTTAGCAAGTTCTGTTTTTCCAACACCTGTAGGTCCTAAAAAGATAAAGGAACCTATTGGACGCTTTGGGTCCTTTATTCCTGCCCTTGCTCTTAAAACTGAACCTACAACTACCTCTACAGCTTCATCTTGGCCTATTACTCTCTCTTTAAGTGATTTTTCAAGATTTAACAGTTTTTCTCTTTCTCCCTCAACAAGCTTTGAAAGAGGGATATGCGTCCACCTTGAAACTATCTCACATATCTCTTCTTCAGTAACCTCCTCCTTAAGAAGAAGATTTGCATTCTTCATTTTATCTTCTAACGCCTTTAGTTCATTTTCAAGTTGAGGTAGTCTTCCGTATTTAATTTCAGCAAGTTTATTTAAGTCGTATTCCTTTTCTGCCTTTATCATTTGCACCTTTAGATTATCTATTTCTTCCTTTATATTCCTTATCCTTTGTAACTCTTCCTTCTCTTTACTATATCTTGCGTTTAATTCCTTCTCCTTCTCCTTTAAATTTGCGATTTCCCTTTCAACATCCTCTAACCTAATTTTTGAAAATTCATCCATCTCACCTGAAAGTGCTCTTTTCTCTATTTCAAGCTGCAGTATTTTTCTCTTTACTTCATCAAGTTCATAGGGAACACTTTCTATTTGAGTTTTTATCATTGCACAGGCCTCATCCACTAAATCTATTGCCTTATCTGGTAAAAATCTGTCTGTTATATATCTTTTAGACAATTTTGCCGCAGACACTAAAGCACTATCGTGTATTCTAATTCCGTGATGTATTTCTAATCTTTCCTTTAAACCTCTAAGTATTGCAATAGTATCCTCTACAGTGGGTTCATCAACATAAACAGGTTGAAATCTTCTTTCAAGAGCCTTATCCTTTTCTATATATTGTCTATACTCATCAAAGGTTGTCGCTCCAATACAGTGAAGTTCTCCACGAGCCAGCATAGGCTTTATTAAATTACCAGCATCAACAGCTCCCTCTGCTTTACCTGCCCCAACTATTGTATGTATCTCATCTATGAAAAGTATTATCTTACCTTCACTTCTTTGGATTTCCTTTAGAACAGCCTTAAGTCTTTCCTCAAATTCACCTCTATATTTTGCCCCTGCAATAAGTGCACCTAAATCTAAAGAAAATATTTTCTTATCCTTTAGTCCCTCGGGTACATCTCCCTTTACTATTCTTTGTGCTAATCCTTCTACTATTGCTGTTTTTCCAACGCCAGGGTCACCAATTAACACAGGATTATTCTTTGTTTTTCTTGAAAGTATCATAATTACTCTTCGTATTTCATCATCTCTTCCTATAACAGGATCTAATTTGTTTCTTCTTGCCTCCTCTGTCAAATCACGACCATATCTTTTGAGTGCATCATATGTACCTTCTGGATCATTAGTCTCTACCCTTTGTCCTCCTCTTGCCTCCATAAGTACCTTTAAAAACTTTTCTTTATCTATTCCTTTTTGAATCAACATCTTTTTTAGTGGATGTTCAGTTTCTAAAATTGCTAAAAAGATATGCTCAACACTTACATAAAGGTCATTCATATTACTCATTATTTTTTCTGCACTTACTAACACTTCTTCTAATCTACGTGTTGCATAGACATATCCAGAATCAGCAGCTTGACCATACACCTTTGGAAGTTTATCTAAATATGCCTCAACCTCATTTTGAAGCTTTTTGTTATCAATCCCCATTCTCTCAATTAAACTTGGTATTAAACCATCCTCCTGCGTTAAAAGAGCAAAAAGCAGGTGTTCTACATCTACCTGCTGATGCTTAAAGGAAACTGCAATCTGTTGAGAAAGATTTAATGCATCCTGTACCTTAAGCGTCATCTTATTTACGTCCATAAAACCATCTCCTTACAGCATTTTATGTAAATCATAAATCTTTAAAAATTCTTCATAAAAACGATTTACAAGTTGTCTTTTTTGTTTTACACATTCTGATTTTATATAAAAAGCACCAATATACAAGTTTAATTTATCTTCTTTATTTTCCTCTAAAACAGCCTTAATATTCTCATAGGCCTTTGAATTCATCTCTAAACAATTTATTTTTAATATTTCAGTACATTTAGTTTTTGTAATTCTATTTAAACTTATAAAGGATTTTTTATTGCTCAAAATAAAATTCCATATTTTATCTTTTGAATTTGATATTATTTTTTTGTTCTGTGTATTATAAAAAATACCCACCCCATACTGATTTATAACAATATCTATGTACGAATTTTCATCTATCTTATGTCTTGCCTTTAAACTATCACTTTTTTTATTACTCTTCAAAAAATCCTTTTCAAGCTCTAAAAAACCGTTAGTATGCTTATGATATATCTTTTGAAGTTCATAACAAAATGCTCTAAAATTTGTTTTTACATTTTCTCTCTGCTTTAGATACTCGTCATTAAGATTCTTCTCTAAATTTTTAAAATATTCAAAATCCTGTGTCTCAAACCCTAAAAATTCCATATATATCCCCCCAATAATATAAGCGTGATTTCTTTTATAATTAATTATACCAAACATTTCTAAAAAAGAAACCACGCCTATTATTTTTATTTATTATTTTGAGAAAGAAGCAAATACTCTATTGCCTGTTTATTATCTCCCATATTTTTATACATTTGAGAAAGCTTTATGTAAAGCTCCACCTTTTGTTCTTCCCTATTACACTTTTCCATAAAATCTAACGCATAAAAGGCATAATCCTCTGCCCTCTGATAATCTTTAATTTTGCATAAGAAATCAAACCTTGACATCAATATTTTTATTATTCCTTCTTCATAATTTTGCTTTAACATTACTCCTTCAGCTTCATTTATTACGTTTAGTGTTTCATCCAATATCTTCATTTCCAATAAGCAGTCTATTAAATTTAAATAAACATCTAAAATAAAGGCTATATTTTCCTTATTTATCTCCTTCTCGCACTGTATTATATCTTTAAACAATTGGATTGCCTGTTCTTTTTTACCAGATTCCCAAAGACAAACAGCCATATTGTTTTTTGCCTTTAACATACCCTCAAAGTCGCTGTTTAATTTATATTTTTTATATGCATTTTCAAATCTTTTGAAGCTATCCTCTGCATCCTTTATCTTAAAATCTACATTACCCTGCATCATTTCTATACCTGGCAAATATTGTTCTTTATTATGCCAGTCATTTTGCTTTATGAAATCCTTAAGTTTATTTAAATAAACATCTGACAATGTATATCTATTTAGTGCTATTGAGCATAAAGCTAAATCATAATAGGTTCTTGCTATATTATCTAAGGAAATTCCCTTATCAATTAGCTCTTCAGAATTTTTATAATAACCAAAGGCTATTTCATATTTGTTGTTAAAATAGCTACAATTACCAAGACAAATATATATATCGGATATAATATCATAGTTATTTGTTTTTAGGTAATAAACAAGTGCCTTTGAAAAATCGATAAAACTTTTATCATAATCCTCTTTAAAGTATGATTGTTTTGCAAAGCAGTAATAATAATATCCCTTTTGGGCATCTGAAAGCATATCTAAATTTTCTTCATATACTTTGATTCTATCTAATACCTCATCAATGCTTTCTTTATCAAAGTTTAAAGCAATCTCATCCATCAACTTTTGAAACTTCTTCTGCATTCTTTCTCTATCGGTTAATGTAAAATATTCTACATCAACCTCTAACTTTTCTGCAATGTATGATAGCAACTCATCACTTGGATTACATTTACCATTTTCAATTGAACTTATTTGAGCAGCAGTAACCCTATCCCCAGCAAGCTCCTTTAAAGTCATTCCCTTTTGTTTTCTTAAATTGCGTATCTTTAATCCTAAATTCTCACCCATATCAATCCCCACTTCTAAATTATTCCTAATTCTTTATATAAATCTAAACTTCTATTCATATATTTTAGTGCTAATTCCTGCATATTTAAATCAATATATAATTTTCCTAATAGAACACAAAAGTTAGCAAGCTCCCTTTTATATTCTGTAGCCTCAAGATATTTTATTGTATTTATTAATACCTCTTCAATTTTAGCAGTATTATTTTCTATGCTATATATCTTATATAAATATTCATATGCCTTTATTCTGTATTCGTGTTCTTCATATTTTAGATTATCAAGTATATCAATAACTACTTCCTTAGCCTTATCAATCTGACCAAGTTTAATATAATTATCACACAGTTTAAATAAGGTTAAAGGCACAGTATTATCCTTTATCTCCTGTTTTATTTTTAATGCATTTGTTAAATGGCTAAAGGACTCCTCAAAATTATCAAACTTTGCAAAAATTTCACCAATACCATCTTCAATCTCTGCTATGTCCTTTTTATAGTCAAGCTCTGAAAGCATTTCCTTTGCTTTTTTTGAATAATTAATTGCCTTTTCTATCTTACCTTCCTTTGCATAGGATAAACTCAAAAGTACAAGAACATCTGCATAAGCCTTTTTGTCATTAAATACTTCTAACTTTTTCTTTGCAATGTATGCATAGTCTATTGCTTGGGAGATTTTATTTAAATATAAATTAGATATAGCAATATAATAATTTATTTTTGCCTTTAAGAATTCATCCTCTAAAAAATTCTCTGAAATTATTGTATCTCCTTGTGTAAAATAATTTAATGCCGTTGAATAATACCCCATATTTATACTAATTTTACCTAACAATATAAAACTTTTAATAACATCTTCAACTAAATTAAGTTTTAAAAACAAACTATTTGCGATTAAGCAATATTGTTGTGACTCTTCATATTTCTTGTCGTGATATTTTATTATGGCTAACACCATATTAAATTTCCCCTTATACAAAATAAGGTTGTACTCATTAGCATAATGAATGCCCTTTTCTACATATTCCTTAGCTTTTTCAAATTCCTTAGAAGAAATAGAGACTTCAGCTATATTTAGATAATATTCACATATCTTTGAAGCCTGCTTCTCTTCGCTTTCAAGAAAATAATCTACATCTGTCTCAAGCTTCTCTGCTATATATTCAAGAAGTTCAATACTTGGATTGGCTTTTCCTGACTCAACTAAACTTATCTGACCAGGCGTAACCCTATCCCCTGCAAGTTCCTTTAAAGTTAAATTTTTCTCTTTTCTTTTTGCCTTTATCTTTTCTCCTAAAGTTAATATTTCCATACTCATCCCGCCTATTAGTAGTATTATTAATTAACCTGAATTATTCATGGAATTTATTTAAAAGAGTTCTATAGCCCATATTAACTTAATTTTTTACTAAACTGCATTTCACTTAAAAAGTGAAATAAAAACATGAAAAAGAGGGCCCAAATTTGTTATAATATAGTTGCTAAACAAATACCAAACAAAGGGAGGGTTCTCAATGTTTAGTTTATATGATATTTGTTTAGAAAGCAATAGTAAAATACGATTAAATTTTGATGGTGGTGACTTATCTTCTGATACAGGATTGTTATTGCTTAAAGAATTTACTCATAAAATTGGCTTCGAAAATG
>NZ_FQVG01000036.1:0-19317 GCF_900129265.1 Caloramator proteoclasticus DSM 10124
AAGAATAGTAAGAAGTAGTCGCTACATAATATTTAAGCTTTGCAGTAGCTACGCATATAAAAATGATTTTTATGAGATTGTAGCAAATATTCACAAGTTAGAATGAAATTCTTTTATTATTGTTCTTTGATAAGTTCAAAAAGTAAAATTTTATACTATAGGTGAAATCTATTCTTCTTTAATGTAAATATCTGTAATTTATGAAAATTTTATTCATATAACAATTATACTAAGATTTCTTATAAATATTTTTCAGTTTAATTTTTGGTTGGTGAATAATTCAGGTTAAATTTTTGTTCACCAAACTTTTCTGCCAAAACCTTATAAAGTTCAATAACTCCAATAGGAAGTGAACCTGGCCCTGTTCCTATATCTAATATTTTTATATTGGTTTTTAATTCTCCTAAAGTTGCAAGATCTATCAAAGGTGCCCATACTTTATATATGTTGTTCGGAAGGTAGTACCAAAGATAAGTTAAATATTTGTTGCTGTAATCTGTTTTTTGTATAAGACTGTACATACTTTCTATATTTTGTATTACATCTAAAACTACATTTTTATCTATTCTACTTAGGCTTGAAAAAATGTCATTATTTGTTCTTACAAGTCCTATTTCCTTATAAATTAAATCAACTATTATATTTTGTAAATAGATGGGGAAGTCCTTTTCCCCATCCTTTATTCCAAACAATTCCTTTATCTCATCGTTTTCAAATTGCATTTTGCCCTGATTTATATACATATCATCCCACCCTTTAGGATATTTTCTTATTATCTGCAAGCCACTTTGCAAAATTGAAAGTATTAATTATATAATCTTGAACCCCCTTCTTATCTTTATACTTTTCTAATAGTTTTACTGCCTTATCATATTCCCCATTTAAAATATAGAGTCTTGCGAGTTTTTCCTCTATATAATTCTTAGGTGTTTTTTTATTTACCTCCACCCAGTTAAGCTTTATTGCATATTCAAAGCAGGCTTTTGACCTTTGAACATATTTTTGTTGTTCTTCCCTTGAAACATTCGTTCCTCTATTACATATATACATACCCATATAAGTAATACCAAACCAATAGAGGACTTCTATGGGTTCATTTGTCCAATTTTTATAGGTTTCTCTTATTTTGTATTCAAAATTTTCATTAAAAATACTTTCTACTCCTTCACCATATTGGAGTTCAAAACATTTTGAAAGATAAGTATATGCCTTTTTAATATTGTCTTTATAATAGTTACTTGAAATATTTTCATTTCCATTAACTAAATTTCTAAACTTATTAAAATCCAATTTAACCTTATCTGCATAATAGGAACCTAATGTATAATAGGATTTTAAGTATTCATTTCTAAATTTCTTTCTTTCATACTCATCTTTCATTGCTTCATAAACTTTAATTGCACTAAGTAAATACTCTACTCCTTCCTTTTGGTATTTTATAACATAGTTTTTATTTAAATCTACATTCTGATTATTATCTTCCTGATTGCGAAATACCATTTTAGATTTATCTACATAAAGGTAACCAAGCCTATATAAATTTTTTATTCTTGATTCATCTATTTTCAAAACTTCCTTGTAATATCTTTCAGCTTCAAAAAAAGATTCTTTTATATTTTGGGAATTATCAGCTCTATAATTTAAGCAATCTAAAACATATTGATATTTAATAAAGCCTAAACCATCAAGGTATCTTACTTCATTATCTTTATCTATTTCAATACATCTTTTATACAGTATTTCCGCAGTTTCTCTGTACTCTGCAAGTTTCTCAAGTGGCTCTTTTCTTTTTTCTTTATCCTTTAAGATTTTTTTATCTATTTTTCCTAAAAATCCTAATTGAGTTGCTGCAAAGGCTACTTCAGATAAATATTCTGCATCATTCCATTTTTCTGAATTTCTTGCTTCCTCCAATGAACCTAATGTATTATATAAACCTTCCCAATCATTCTCCCTCTTAAGTTCTTCTATTGTTTTATCATTTTTCATTATTTTTGTTTTATTTAAACTTCTATTTAAATTGCTTCTATCATTTTCAACTAAAAATATCATATAGGGCATACGATCATCTTTTTTTATTACTCCATTTCTAACTAACAAACCATATAACTCTGCATTAAACTCACTATTTTTATGCTTCAATTCCTTCTTTTTATTTTCAAATTCTATTCTTAATCTACCATTAACTATACTTAACCTTTTAAATGAACAACAATATACATTGGTATCTGATGCATATTTTCCTATATAATATAAAACTACCCATTTTGCTTTTAAGTTTCTTATTATATCGCCAAACATATCTATTACTATTTTAGTGTTTTCCTTGCTTAGTTGATAAAAGTTGGAATTCAAATTAAAATCATCAAATACTCTTAAAATTATGTAATGCATAATTATTCCTCCTATCTTTATATGTTAAAGATTCTTTATATACAAATCATTTCCTTTTTAAAATATCAAATTTATATATTATTTTTATTGCACAAAAAATGAGTAAACAAAAAGTGTCTAACACCTTTTGTTTACTCATTGTCTAATCTATCTCTACCATATCTTGATTTTTATTATAACCTTTTTTGGATATTGCTGCACATTCCCTCTCATAATCTGCGTGGTTTGTCCAAATTTCAAATATTTTTATCTCATCATTATTAAAGTCATAGTCCCATAAACACCTAAATACAAGTTCTCCATTAGAATCTCCTTTATATAAATATGGCTTATCAAATCCCCATTCTTTATTATGCATTATTTCTCCTATAATATTTTTTCCTTTATTTCCATCCCTATAAAAACTTTTTACTTTGCTTATTAAGTTTAATAGATTAGATTGTATATGATTTCTGTATTTTGCGTCATCAAACATATAGATTAAATCCCTTGAAACCAGCTTTCTTGTAAATAAATAATCTTTTAAGATAAATTCTCCATAGGCATTTAGAGAAACAAGTTGGTCATTTTCATCTGAAACCCTTTCAAAGAAAAATGAATTCTCATTTATAAAAATTTTATCTTTTTCTTCTAAATCTGAAAAATAAACTATTTCATCTTTTAATAATTTAATTAATAAGTCCCTCTTTTTTAATATCCATTCTATATCTATCTTAATAGGCATTGGTGGTATCTTTATTAAAACTTGATTTTCCTCATATAAATATCCAGTTTCATAACCATAGAAGGAACCTACAACATACCCTAAATATGTCATCAATTTATATCCCCCAATTGGAGCAAAAAATGTATATTCTTTATATGATTGTACCAATTCCCTTGATAATTTTTCCATAAAGTCCCCTAAATTCTCTCTAAGCTTTCTACTATTTGATACATCTAAATTTTCCACCTTCACAAGCTTTACCTTTGTGTTAAATTGCTGTTCTATTATTTTTCTATTTATTTCTGCTGCTAAACAGCCATCCTTTGTATCGGTATGAAGAATAGTCACATCAAATTGTTCACTTAAATGCCCTGCATTTTTAAGCTCATTTATTACTGAAAACTCTGCACTTATTCTTTTGTAATATCCCTCATCTACAGGGAATTGTCTATCCTTGCACTTTTTTATTGCATCCTCTAAGGTAACTTGTCCTCTTTTTAATAAAATATTTAGTTCACCAATATCCACAGCCATTTCCTTTAAATAGTTGTTATAGCCAAATACAGATGTTCCACCTGTAATTATAACTTTATTAAATTTAGCTTTATTCTCATTTTGGGACACTATTTTCCCCCCCTTGTTATGTAGATTTCTATATAATAATTTTCTACATAAAAGCCTATTTTCCTTTTAACTCTAAATTACAGACTTTTATTCTATTCTCTACAAAAAAAATAGCCCCTCAATTGGAGCTATCTATCCCTTCAAACAGGTCATATTCATTTCTACTAGTTGACGGTGAGTGGATGAAGAAGAAGGCTGAACGTGACAATCCCTTCAAACAGGTCATATTCATTTCTACGCGTAGCCATGAAAGGGGGAAAAAATATGGATAAGAGAAAAGTGACAATCCCTTCAAACAGGTCATATTCATTTCTACATGGCATTATCACAAAGATTGGAAAGGCTTGCCGCAGCGTGACAATCCCTTCAAACAGGTCATATTCATTTCTACATGAAAGTCGCCAAGTTAGTCAAGGCTAACCCAGAAGGTGACAATCCCTTCAAACAGGTCATATTCATTTCTACCAAAAGAAAGATAATGATTAAGTCTCTAGCCATGGTGAAAGTGACAATCCCTTCAAACAGGTCATATTCATTTCTACGCACAGCTAATCAAAGAGAAAAATGTCTGTGTCCTAACAATGTGACAATCCCTTCAAACAGGTCATATTCATTTCTACGAGCCAAGGCAATGAGAGAGGCTAAGGCAAAGAGAAAAGAAGTGACAATCCCTTCAAACAGGTCATATTCATTTCTACTAAGGCAAATCCAGAAAAGGCCTTAGCTATCCCAGCAGTGTGACAATCCCTTCAAACAGGTCATATTCATTTCTACCAAGGCCAAGGCTGCAGCCAAGGCCCTAGCTGCTGCTAAGGGTGACAATCCCTTCAAACAGGTCATATTCATTTCTACCATACGGAAAGGGGGTGATGCATGCGCCAGCAGAAATGAAGTGACAATCCCTTCAAACAGGTCATATTCATTTCTACTCTAAAAATAGTATTGGAGGTAGATTAGTATGTATATAGTGACAATCCCTTCAAACAGGTCATATTCATTTCTACAAAATGCCTTTCGCGACACGCAGAGAGGCAATGGCTTATGGTGACAATCCCTTCAAACAGGTCATATTCATTTCTACAGTAGACTCTTTGGTTGTAGGCCAAGTAGCGTTGTATATAGTGACAATCCCTTCAAACAGGTCATATTCATTTCTACAGCACCCTTTTTGATCCCTTGAAAAATCTGGGCTGAAGGAGGCTGTTTTCAAAACCCCCAAAAAAGTTGTTAATTTACCAGCTAAATTAAGTCTTATACAGGGTATGTATAAAAGTTTTAATGTACTCTACCCATTGAAATATCTAATTTAAATAAGATTTCAAAAAACCCCCCTATGTATAAGGGGTCAAATAGGTTTTTGTATACAAACTCTGTATACAAAAACCTATTATTTACATATATTATATTCTTAATAATTTAATATGTCAAATATGTAAAACACTAAAAGTCTATTTCTACAATCCAACTAATATTTCCATCTTTATTTACTCGCTTTAATTTTCCTATTTCAATACTAATTTCATCTGTATTCATTATATTGAAAACATTATTTAGTTTCTTTTCAATACTTTTTATCTTCTTATCTAATTCTTATTTAAGTTTTAATCTTTCTTTGCAAAATATAAAATCACAAAAAACAATATAATGCCAACTGGCCCTATGCTTGCTAAAAATAAAAACAAAATAATCCATCCCCAGGGAACATTATCTGAACTGCTATTTTGAATTTTTTTATTATCATTATTTAATGTATATATAGAACTGTTTGTAGTTGATGTAGATTGTACATTTTTATTTTCATTATTTACATAAGACTTTGTTTCTTTTGGTGTAATATCCCTCTTTTCATTTAAATTTTGTTTTTCATATTCTTTATTTTCTTTATTGCTATTCTTAAATAGAATATCCTTTAAAAATTCATATCTTTCCTTTGCACCCTTATCCTTTGTAATAAAATAAAGAATCTTCCAGCAATAGTACAAACCAAATATTAATTCCGTTTCATCATAAAACTTCAATTCATTTATAATTTGATTAATTAGATATGCTTTTGTTTCTTCCCTTTCCTCTGCTGATTCAATTAACTCTTTAACATATATTCCTACTCTACATTCACATTCATTAATTGATGTTTGAGTTATTGCATTATGTTTTATTAACAATAATCTATAATCTATTAAATTAAAATCATTAAGTTCAAGCTTTGACATATCACTCAGTATTCTATTTGCTTCTATTTTTTTATTTTCAAATATATAAATAAAATATAACTTTTCATATATATAAAAATCCTTTTCTATCTCTAATGCCTTTTTAAAATAAAACTCTGCTCTTTCAAGATTTTTTGTAACTTCAAAACATACTCCTAACATAAAATAAATTAAAGCGGAATTGTTTATATAATTAAGTGCCTTTTGCAAAATCTCCGTTGCTTCTTCTATTCTCCCATCCTTAGAATAGACCTCTGCTAATTTTACCCATATTCTTTCATCATCTGGTTTTATAAAAGTCATCCTTTTTAATTTACCTATTGCTTCTTCATACTCCTCTAACTCAATTAACTCCTCTACTTCCTGAAGGGTTTCTAAAAATTCATCTCCATATTCTAACTGAAAATCGTACTCCCTTCTCTTTTCAGGATTACTTAATATTTCATAAGCCTCCCTTATTCTTTTAAAATTTTCCTCATCCCTTTCAGGATGATATTTTCTTAAAAGTCTTGCATAGGCCTTTTTAATTTCTTCTGAAGACGCCCCTTTTTTTATTTGTAAAATTTCATAATAGTTTTGCATCTAAATTCCACCACCTATTATTCTTTTTATCTTATTGTTAAAGAAAATACTCCTTCTATCTATCATATTTGCATATTCTTTTGCCTCAACTTGTCCCTTTTCGTACAATAAAAAAAACAAGTCATAAAGTGCCTCATCATAATAACATCCATATTTAAATTCTCTTACATATTCCTTATAATAGACTACAGCGTCATCTCTTTTTAAATTTTTGGAAACCTTTGCTAATAAAAACAAAGTATGTTGCTTTATATAACTATTACTTGTAAATTCATAGGCAAGTTTAAAATAATTATATGCCTCGTCATATCGTTTATTTTTATACATCTTTAATCCATTCTTATAAAGACTACTTTCCAATTGACTTCCAAGTACATCCTTTAACCTTTTAGAAGAATCATCTTCTACGTATTTATAAACTATCTGCTTCTCCTGTGGTAAGTCCCTATAAACAACTTCTGTTTTTGAGTTTGATTTTACTATATAAGCACCAACTAATACTGATGGAATAATTGATGATGTAAATAATAGACTCTTTATTTTAAAGTTTAGATGTTGTATATATTTATCAAAATCAATATCAAAACCTAAAGATTTTATCTCCTCATTAACCCTTCTAAATTCTTTAAATCTTCTACGTTTAAAAAGACATATCATAAAAAGCTTAAAACCACTTATTGTCATAAGTCCTTTATTGTAGTAAAACTCTAATATCTTCTGTGCATATCTATAATCTTTTTTATTTGCTAACTCTAATGCTCTATTAAAATCCTTTATATATTCCTTTATTAACCAAAACTCTTTTAAATATTTTTTTGCAAATTCATCTCCATTTGCATCAAAATTGAAAT
The DNA here is from genome assembly GCF_900129265.1 of Caloramator proteoclasticus DSM 10124. Lineage (GTDB taxonomy): Bacteria > Bacillota > Clostridia > Clostridiales > Caloramatoraceae > Thermobrachium > Thermobrachium proteoclasticum. The sequence continues at coordinate 7,368 of NZ_FQVG01000036.1, forward strand.
TCAAAATTGCATATGCCTCTTCAAAATACTCATAAAAGATTAATAATACACCTGCAGCATTTAAAGCTGCAGGGTTTTCTTTATCCTTTATTAAATTTAAAATTCTATTATAGCTTTTGGAGTCCATATTATCTCCCCCTAATCTATATCAAAAAGTAGGTCTATTATTTCTCCTTCAATTTCATTTGCCATATCCTCATCATCTTGTATTATGTATTGTTTTAGTTCATTTAATAGTCTCATTAGCTCTTTCTTAATTTCAGATTCACCTAAGGTATTCAACCTCTTTTCTGCACCTTCAATTGTCATTTTATACTTTTTATATAGATTACACTCCTTATAATTATCTAAAACAGCAGCTACTTCATTTTGAACTACATCCTGCATATTAATTGCTCTTTTTATTTCTATTTGTCTTCTATGTCCTGTACTTAAAACCTCTGCTACGGCTTTTATATTTCCATTTATATCGTAGCTATATTCAATTTTAATAGCTTCTTCTCCCTTTGGTCTTGCAGGTATATTGTCTAACATAAACTGTCCAATCAATGTTGCATCCTTTGCCCATATACAGTTATTATCTAATGTTTGATATATATCTATATTCATTTCTGTTTGATAATCTATAGCAGTTGTATATATTTGACTTCTTGTTATAGGAACTGTTGAATTTCTTTCTATTATAGTGCTTAAAATTCCTGCAACTTCCATTCCATTTACCTCTGTTACGCAAGAAGTTCCTAAATTAAACGGACAAACATCCGTTATAACTAAGCTATTTTCCTCTGATATCACACCTGCTTTAATTGCTGCTTGAATTGCCGCACCCATACATACAGCTTCATCTGGATTTATTTCAGTTCTTATATTCTTATTTAATTTATTCTTCACATAATTTCTTACAACAGGAATTCTGGTGGTTCCTCCAACCATTAGAACAAAATCTATATCTTCATAAGTTAATCCCTTATCCTTTAGTGCTTTATCTATAACAACCCCAGATTTTTCAACCAAATCCATAACTTCATCTTCAAATTCCCTTCTTGTTATATTTATCTGTGTATTAACTAACTTCCCATTTAAAACTATGTTTTCTAAAGTTACTGTAGTTTCATTCACAAAGGAAAGATCTATCTTTGCCCTTTCAGCAGCCTCCTTAAGCTTGGATAAAACTATCAAGTTATTCCTATCTAAATTAACTCCATTTTTTTCATAAACTTTTCTTGTTATAATATTCATCATCTTTTCATCAAAATCTTTTCCACCAAGCTTTGTGTCCCCATAGGATGTTTCAACATCTAATATTCCTTCAAACATCTTTAATACAGTTACATCTAATGTTCCACCACCAAAATCATAAACAAGAACACGCATATCCTTGTCCATATTTTTTATGCCAAAGGCCATAGCTGCTGCTGTTGGTTCATTTATAATTCTTTCACATTTTAAACCTGCAATTTTTGCAGCAAGCATAGTGGCTTGTCTTTGATTATCATCAAAATTTGCTGGAACAGTTATAACTGCCTCTTCTATTGTTTCCTTTAGATATTCCTCTGCACATCCTTTTAAATAACCCAGCAAAAGTGCTGATACTTCCTCAGGTCTATATTCTCTCCCACCAAGCTTTACACTTTCATCTGTTCCCATAAGCCTTTTAAATTCTCTAACAGTATCCTGCGGTCTGCCTAAGTATTGGCTTTTTGCATCCTCACCAAATATCATCTCTCCATCTGTGCTTATACCTACATAGGATGGAGTTATTCTGTTTCCCTTATCATTTGGTATAACGATTACCTTACCATCTTTATAAACTGCTATTTCACTTGTTGATGTTCCTAAATCTATTCCTATTACCGCCATCTATATTTCCTCCTTATTTAAATTTGTTATTACCTGAGCCTTTCTTATTATTTCTCCTTTAAAATTAATACCAACCTTTAATACATCTAATATTATTTCATTTCCAAAGCCAATCACCTCCTGAGTTGCTATTATTTCGTGTAGTTTTGTTTGATATTTTTGATTTTTAGGATTGTCTATGAATATACCTACTTTTTTCATTTCAACCTCAATCTTTTCCAAAATACTTTGTATGTAATCTAAAATTTCTGGAGATTGTTCTTTAGAAAACCTATGCATTTCCCAAATAAAATCAAATATTCTTATATATCCCTTAACCATTTCATTTATTTGATTTGTATGTTCCTTTAATTGTTCATTTAAGTTAGATATCTCATCAAGTTTGTAGTAAATTGTGTCAGTCTTTTGTATGTTTTTCTTTATCATTTTAGATATTTCTGCACTTTCTCTAAGGGATGCATTTAATTGAAATATTGAAGCCTCTTCTTCATCAAAACTTAACTGTGATATTTTATACAGTTCACTTAATATATCCAAATTTGTCACCTCCCACATTTTTAATTAAACCACCATCTGAAAATATTTTTATTGCACAAGTTGTATTTAAAAAACAAGCATCCTTAAAAAATTAAGGACGCTTGTTTTAAATAAAAAAATAGCCCCATAACTGGAGCTATCAATCCCTTCAAGCAGGTCACATTAATTTCTATATATGTTAAACACAGTTTCAAATGAACTTTAACCTAAAGCCTCCTCAATCAATCCCATATGTGTTTCATAGGCAATGATTATTTCATTAATTTCCTCAAAATCTGTTTCAAAATAAAGATTCTTTATGCTATCTAAATAGTAGTTGGCAATTGCATCATTTATAAATCCAAAATAATCATATATGCAGTATCCGTTTAAATCCTCAAACCTCTCTTCATCTATTAAATACAGTATCTGCCTCCTATATTCTCTAAATACCTCTTCAACCTGCGTTATTAACCTTTCCTTAGCCTTTTCCTTATTTGAAATTCCAGAAAAAACAACCGCTATTGCTGTAAATATAGCAATAGGTGGAAAAACATTGGCAAGTGCATAGGTTAGCGTATGCCAACCTGCTGCAAGACCAAGCGTTCCTACTACAGCTGATGTTATTCCTGTTATAAATATCTGACCTGTAGAGTCAATTTGAAATTTTATTTTGTTTTCTTTTATTTTGTTTATTATTTTTTTATCCCTTTCGTATAAGGCATTTATATGGAAATTTATTTTTTTATTCCATTCATCTAAAATAAAATTAAATGTCTGTTCTAAAATATTATTTAGATTGTTTGCAACATCCTTCTGCTCCATATTTTCATCAAGCAGTCTCTCTAATAACATTCTATTATCAAAATCCTTAACATCTATGCTTTTATTTATATTTGCCATTTCAAAGGTTTTATTTAAAATATTCTTACCCTTGTTTAAAACTACTGCACCCTTAGAGGCTACATCCTTTAATCCTTGATACCATACAAACTCTCTGTTTATTTGTTCAATAATTTTATCCCTCCTCTCCTTTAAAAAAGCATCTATCCTTTGCATCATAAAAAGGGAGGCTTCTTGATGTATCTCTTTAGATAGCCGCATTATCTCTCTTTCTCTTAGTCCTAAGTCCACCAATATCTTTCTATAATGGTTTATTGATTCAAGGCATATAATCTTTTGTTTATAAAGCTCTATCTTTTTCTCATATTCGTTTGAATTATATATTTTACCTATAGATTCTCTAAACTGGTTTTCTACTACCTCAAAGGTTTCTCTGTCTAACTCTTTAAAGGAATCAAGTTTTAAAATTCTATCATCAATATTCATATTTTAAATCACCCTCTAAATTAATATCCTTTGCCTTTAATATATATTTTTTCAAAAGGTCACCAGATGTTTTTATCTTTTCATAGGCCTTATCAGGTTTTTCTATTGCATATCTTACTGCAACTGTTGCACCAATTGACGCAATGCAAGAAATCCACATAGGGCCACCAATCAAACTTGATACTGCAATTGAAGTGCCTGATATAATTGCACCTTTTCCCGCTGACTTTAATGTCTGTATCTTTTGGTCAGAATCCTTAACTACATTTATGAGTTTGTAGGCTGCAAATGGAAAAAGTATTGGGTTTAGGGCAGAAATTGAGGATATTAGATAGGCTGCAGATAGTTCTGATAGTCTTTCTTCATCCTTTGTTTTAGAAAAAAACATAAGAGAAGTTATGCCTAATAGCCCTCCTACAAGTTCTGGCCCATTAAATGTCAAGGCATCCTTCAGCATAGTCTTTGAAATTCCAAATTTCTTAGCTATTTCTGCAAGCTTATTAAACTCATCTGGTGTAAAACTTATAAATGGGTTTATTCCTGACACTGACATAGAGTCTCTAAAGAGGTGTTCTGTTGCCTCAGAAAGCTCCTTAAAGAAGGAATCATCCTCCGATACATCCTTTACAGCCCTTAATGCTCCAAAGATGGTATGTTGACCATCTACCAAATGGTGAAGACCTGAACCACCAACACGGGTTAAATTATATACACTGTCTATGGCTCTATCATAGGCATCAAAATTTTTATTAAAATACCCTGCAAAAAGATGTGCTATTAAGTCCTCCTGGGCTGTTAAAACTGTGTTTAAATTATATGATTTATTCTTTAAACTCTCACCTAATTCAAATCTTTCCCTTATTAATCTATCCATATTAACCTTCCCCATTATATATTTTTAACCAATCTTCAAGCCTATTTTTAAACTCATCCCTCAAATCTTTTGGTTCTAATATTATGCAGGAGGGGCCAAGTGTCCTTACCCATCTTTTAAAAAGGTTTAATTCATATACCTTCGTTTTTATATCTATATATCCTTGTCCATTATCAATTTCAATTATATTTCTTCTTGATAAATGCCTAATTGCTCTATCCTTTGCATTTTTTTCATCAAAAACTCTTATTTTAACCACTTTATACCTTCCTTTATAGCCTTTATTTACTCTAAAGCACCTATCTAAAACTTCAATATTTTGTATATTGTCTAACCTAATATGATTTATTCCCCTTTTAAAATATTCTAAGTACCAATTATCCGTATCATTATCATATACAAGACACAGTGGGGATACAAATTCTATGCTTCTTTCTGCTTTTATTATATTAATTTTTCTTCTATTGTTTATTGCACCAAATATTTTATTTATAAGTTCTATGTCTATATTAAATATATCGTTATAGTGCTTGACTAATCTTCTATCCTTTAAAATAGTGTATTCCTTTATAAATTCAGCCTCCAGTTTGCTTGTTATCTTATCCTTAATATTCTTTATAAACTGCTTATCACTGTCCTTTAGAAGTTCATACAAGCAAAATCTCTCGTATCTATTTAATATATCAATACTCTTTATATTATCAATCCATATTTCAATCGTGGTATTTTCGGTAATTAACTGCCTACACTTATCTAAACATATATCTTCATCATCTGAACAATATAGTTCATCCAATGCTCTATCCAATTCATTTCCTTCCTCATCATAGAGCTTAATTTCCCAAAAGCCTAAAACCTTTGACATTGCCTTTAAATCAAATGCAACTATGTCCCTCATTACATCTACATCTAACTCTAATTCTTCAGAAAGTTCTTTTATTGTTTTTGCCCCCTTATATAAAGAAGCTATAACCTTAAGCATAATACTCAATTTATCCATTCATATCATACCTTTCTAATGTTTCTTTTATCTCATTATATATTTCATCCCTTAATTTTACTGGCTCTACCACATAGGCACTTTTTCCAAAACCCATAACCCAATTTTTAAACTCTTTGAAACCAACTACCCTATCCTTTAATATATATCTATTTTCTTCTTCTACAATCCTTGCTGTTTGTCTCTTTTTTGTGTATCTATCTAACTTTCTTTTTATAAATGAGTATTTTTCAAAATGAACCTCTACATCAAAGGGATTTTCTATGCTTATTCCAAAGTTATATTTAAAATCTTCTTTATTAAATTCAGAAAGTCCACCATCAACAACATCAATATCTACAATTTTATCGATTCTATATATACTGTAGTTTTTATTTTTTTCAACTAAATAATATAAATCCTTATCTTCAGAATATATTATTCCTGCTGGTTTTACATTTATTTCCTTTGTTCTTGTCTTAAATCTATATTTTATATTAAGTGACTTATTTTTTAATATTGCTTCCTCTATCTGCTTAACTACAAAGCTATCATAGTAGCTTATCCTTTTTCTTTTTGGGATAACTCTTATACAGGAATTTTCTATGTTTAATTTTCTTGATATCTTATCTGCTATTAAATCTAATACATATCCCTTATAATGAAAATGCTTCATTACTTCTAAATAAATATATAAATTTTGAAGTTCTTGTTCTGTTAAAATATCTAATAAATTATCTGCTGCTTTAATTTTGCCATTTTCCTCAACTATATAACCTTTATCAATTAGCTGTTTTATCATAGATTGAACAAGAGCTGGGGCTTCATTAAACAGCATATTTATTTCTTCTACAAATCTTTTTCTTTTTATTGCATATTTTTTCCTTGATAGATGTTCAAGTATAGTTACCATTTTTAAATCACTATAGTTTAATTTATAATCAATATTCACAACATTTTTAGGCAATTCTTCAACAACATACTTTCCCTTTACAGAACTTATCTTGTATCCTAATTCATTAAACTCCTTAACAAAATCCTGTATTCTCCTCTTTTTAAAGCCAAACATATACCCTATTTCTTCTGCAGAGTACTTATTAGAGTTTGTTATCAAAAAATATAAAATCCTTGATTTTACAATACCTAAACTCTCATCATCTCTTCTTTGCCTCATATTTTCCTCCTTTTAAAATAGCTAAAGCAAATGCTTTAGCTATTTATAATATACTTACCTAACCCAAAGGTTGTATTTTTCCCTATATGTACAAGTTCACAGGCTATTAATAAATCCTTTATTAACTCTACATTTTCATTAAACTTTATTGTTCCTAAAACACCTCCTAAAGACATCTTAGTTTTTTGTCTATTTGAATATCTTTTATTTTCTGTCCAGTATAAATTAGTTGATTCTATAAAGTTATCCACATTATCAACATCAATATCTACTGTTTTACCACTAACTGCATTCAATATAGCTATTCTTCTTTGCAAAGCTATTATTAAATCTTTACTATTTATTTCATCTGTTAATTTTCCTTGTTTTACAAATCTTAATGGCAAGATGAATTCTATTCCATCTATTGAACTTAATTCTCTTTTTCTTTTTTGTACATAATCTAATACTGTACTTGGTTTTATGTTTTCTTTAAAAAGTACACCATCTTTAAATATCGGCTTATTTTCTTCATTTAATACTTCTAAAAGACTAAATTTTAGTCTGTTTTTACCAAGTCCAGTTTTACCTAAAGCATCAAAGGCATATATAATGTGTCCACCATAATTAAAAATGTTGTTAAACAAAAGAACTGAAAACTCTAAAATATCCTCTTGAAAAAACTCTTCCCTAAAATCAATACATTCTATAACCAATCCTGAATGTGAAGTTTGAACATTTTTCATAAAAGGAAGATTTGTTTCTATTTTAGGTGACAATATCCCATTTACAGCACATCTTTCATTTAGTAGACAGTTGTTACAATTTGGTTTATCCTCTAAGCAAAATTTTTTCATTAAAACTTGTCCCATTCCACCCCTTAGGGCCGACATCTTGTATTTAGGTAACTTTCCGCACTTTTCAAATTTAATTCTAAAATTTAATTTCATATACTTTATATCAAACATCAAACCACTCCAAACATTTTTCTTTTAATTACTATTTTCTACAAAAGTATATTAATTCCTTTAAATTAATATAAAATATTTTTGAAATTTGTCAAAAATGCCTCAAAAGAGTAGTACATTAAATATTTTAGAGGCATTATAAAATTGGAATTAATAGTAAAAGACTATGAATTAGGGATTCATAGTCTTCTGATGCAATTCTTTTAAATTAAGTTGTTTGTTTTGAATTATCAATCTTTATTATCTCTACATTTTTTATTTTTTTTAAAATTTCTTCTTCTTTAAGCTTTTTTAATCTTTGTTCTTCCTGATATTTTTCAACATACTGAATTAGTTTATCCATTGTAGTTGCTCTTCTATTCATTATTTCTATTAATTCCTCAATTTTTTTGCCTCTATTTTCCATATTTTTATATAGCACAATATTCTTTTTTAAAAAATCACTCAATACATTATTTATATTATCAATACTTTGCTCCATCTTTTCAGTCAATTTATTTATTCTTACCTCTAATAGATCTATTTTTTTGTCCAAATCAGTATAAATATTCTCTGCTTTATTTATTTTTTCTTCTACAATAGAATCTGTTTCTTTATTTAATCTTTGAAGCTTTTCTAAATTTTCTTGGCTCAACGAACTCAAATCTTCAAAACTTCTATTTAAGTTTTCAGGGAAATTATCTATTTTATTTATAATACTCCTCAATAAGTCAAGTGTTTCTTTAGTTTCCTTATAAAGTTTAAGTTGTTTTAGGGAATCATTTAATCCTTCTAATACATAATTAAATTTTTCAAAGGAATCAGAAATCGACATAACTTCTTCTTGTGTCTTTTCAAAGGTATCTAATAGTCTTAAAATATTATCTTCTTTTGTATTCATTTTTACCCCCACCTTCTTATGATAATAAGCCTATCCAAGTTCTTATAGATTCTAATCTTTCTCTTGTTATAAAAGACATCGTTCTTGCAAAATTACTTGCTGCATCTGAAAATTCTTCTATTCCATATTCCTTTATCATTTCTACTATATCTCTCATAACTTTATAAAGATCAACCTTATGAGCCTTCACATAATTATCTATAATCTTAAACTTTAATTCGCTTGCATATAAACCAGATAAAAGCATAGCTTTTACAACTTTAAAATGATTTTGTGCTTCACCATAATATCTTTCTGCATCTTTAAATTCGTGCATTAATAAAAGTCTATCTCCTGTAACTTCATATCCATCTTCATCAGCCTTACTTTTTACAAAACACCTTTGATATTCGTGCTCATAGTTTTTCTCTTTAAATATATCCATAGCCATTTGGAAAAGTCCATATTCTTCATATTCTAACGCTTTTCTATACATACTATCTAACGAAGATTTTTCAAAATCTTTAATTTCATCTTTTAAATCACTTATTTCAACACAATAGCTAATTATTTCTTTTATAATATTCATATCCAAATCATCTTCTAATATGTATAGATTAGTCCTTGCTCTTGTTATTGCAACGTAAAATAAATTAAAGTAATACCTATACTTTGAATCGTGCTTACCTAATCCATCTAATATATCTTGCCAATAATTTTTGTACTCTGATAATATATTGTAGCAAAAAACAACGTCAAACTCTAAACCTTTAGATTCTTGAACTGTAAAAACATTTACACCCGTTTTATATTTTTCTTCAATTTGTACCTTTATATCATCATTTGGCACAATTAGTACAGCATAATCTGTTTCTCTAATAAAATCTAATATTAATTTTAAATTTTCTTCATTTGATTTTGTTATTCTTGGATATCTTCCTTCTCGTATACTTACTTCAATAATATCATCACTTAAAAAGCCTATATATTTTCTTCTAATCTCAGTCATCTTATTTGCTAATCTTACAATTCCATCATAGCTCCTATAATTTTTTGACAACGTAACCTTTTCTGGATTTATCATATTCTTTATTAAACCATTTTCTAAACGTCCAAAATTAAAAAAGGTTGGATTTACAATTTAATGTACATCTCCGCCTAAAAATATGTTACTTTTATCCTTTAATAATTCAATTAACATTAATATTTGTAACTCCGTTAAATCTTGAATTTCATCAACTAAAATATAATCATATTTTTCAATTTCATTGTTTTTAATTTTTTTAAGAACTAATATAGCCAAATCATTTTCATCATAATATCCATTTTCATCTAACCAAGCTTGGTATTTTAAAGATAAGTCATATATATAATTCTTTTCATCTTCATTAAAAATAGAATAATCTGCTGGTAAACTCAAATATGTTTCTCTCTTTATCATTTTATCTATAAAATTATAATTTAAAAAATAATTTCTCAATTTTTCTATTTCCTGTATTAATTCCTGATTTTTATAACCCTTATCACAATAGTGCTGAATTATTTCTTGTATTGAAGATTCATTTATTTTGTACACATTATTATTTTTAGAAATAAAGCCATCACTAATTAAAGTCTCCATAGTCTCCTTTTTTAATATGTCTTTAGGTATTATACCATCTCTATTCCAATTTATACCCATAATTCCTTTTATTACACCTTTCAACTCAGTCCAAAAATCAATCGGATGGATATAGTTTTTTGTATATTTAACAACATTATTGGTATACCATTTTTCAAATTTTTTGTAGGTTACTATTTTATCTTTACTGATTCCTAAAGTATTAATACAAAACCTTAGCAATTCATAAAACTCAACATCTGCTATAAACTCATCTGGTTTTATATTTTAAAAGATAATATTAGCACTTTCTTTTAGCTTATTTGTATAAGTAAAATATGCTATTTTATAGTTTGTGTTTTTATAACCAAAGAGCTTATATATCAAAACAGTTGTTTTTCCAGAACCTGCACTTCCCTTTAATATGGTTGTTCTATCATTTTTTACACATTTGTACTGTTCCCTATTTAAATAATATTTATATGTTTTTTTGTTTATTGATTCAATTAATTTTACATCTTCTTTGTTAATTAGTTTCAAATAATCCTCGTCATCTAAAACTATTGAAATTTCATCTTCAATGTAAAATTTATATTTTTCATCTGATATGTTATCTTCATAAATATCCTCAATTTCTTCTTCATCTTCTTCTAATAAATCTACCGCATATTCTTTATACGCCATATTATTAACATTTATATTTTTTGCAACTCTCTCCTGTTCATCGTGTTTACACAAATCTATCAATACTATTGCATTCTTATAATCGTCTACAATATCATCTATTTCTTTACCATATGTATAAAGTACTCTTTCATTTAAATTTATTCTATACTTATAAATATTGGTATCTTTCCCTAATGCTTTAAACTTTTTATGATCTGCCCCTTTTGCTACATCATTCAAAAAGTTTTCTTGTTTAGCTTTTGCCATATCATATATCTTTTTTATTTTCTTTGTATCAGACTCTTCTTGTAATTTTTTCATCATTCTTTCTGTAACTAATATCATTTATTATTCCTCCATACATTATCTTCATCAAATTTTTTATAAAGTATGGCATATAAAATTTAAACTTTATGTATTTGTTAGTTATAAGATATGTTACTGCATTTATTACTGTTCAATTAATGATTTCTACATAAATGTAATAATTCCTTTATGTATTAGATAAAATATTTTCGAAATATGTATAAAAAAGACCCTATTGGGTCTTTTTTAATTTAAACCATATATTTCATCATAAAAATCTATTTCGTTTAAAAGTGTATATAGTGAATCCTCATATTCTTCTTCAGTCAATGAAAACATTTCTTCATAACTTCTATTCCAATATTGACTATTTATGTCGAATTCATAGTTTCTACAATTAACTATTTCTAACTTAACATCTTCTACCCAGGATGAAAGTGCACTATTTTTGAGTGTATAATTTAACATATTGCTAAATGAGCATATATTCCTATGTATACAATCTCTACACATCATATTATCAACCTTCCGAAAGATTATATCTTTATTATACGGAGGGTTGATATTACTTTTATTGCACAAAAATATCTCGCTAAAGCGAGGACTCCAATCCCTTATAGGTAGGCTATAAACACAGTATCAATTCAACAGGTCTAAAACACAATGCAAAAGAGTTTCAATCCCTTATAGGTAGGCTATAAACAAATGATGTTCCAAAGGAAGAAATTATAGAAGTGTTGTTTCAATCCCTTATAGGTAGGCTATAAACTTTATTTGTCGTTGCTTGTTACAAGTTCATTATATGGTTTCAATCCCTCATAGGTAGGCTATAAACCATTT
>NZ_FQVG01000036.1:21388-27674 GCF_900129265.1 Caloramator proteoclasticus DSM 10124
ATAAAAAAGTAACTTTGTAGGTTTTTCAAGGGTTTGAGATTGCTGTCGACCCCCTATGTTTTTTGCAGGATTGGGGGTCGACAGCAAAAAAACTGTGGCTTTCAATCCACAGTTTTGCCAAATTTATAAATACTTTTTTATTTCCTCTAAACTTGTAAAATCTAATGCCTCATCAAACATAAGCTCCAAAGTTGCTATATCTAATACTTCTATTCTATTCTTTATTTCATCAGGAAGTATCCCAAACTTCTTTGTTAATACCTTTATTATAGACTTTACTAATGCCATTCTTTCTCCTTCTTTAATCCCCTTTTTTATTCCTTCCTCTCTACCTTCTTCTCTAAAAATATCTGCTAAAGTCATTGTATATTCACTCCCTTCAACTAATATTTTCTCTACTCCTCTTTTTATACTTTCAAAATCCTGTTTTGTCATACCCTTATCTGTACTAAATATGTATCTCAAATATGTTTCAAAATACTGTAGTCCTGTTTGTTTGTCTTGAAGCTCTGCTAAACAACTTGCTACTTTTATTACTGCATCTATCATCCCTTTAGCGTCCTTTATTGTTATATCTCTCAATGCTGATATCATTATCCTAAGTAAAACCTGTCCTTTTATATCTTCATCCTCATAACTTGATAAATCATATAATAAATACTCAAAATTTGGAATATATCTTTTTACTTCTTCTTTCAATTCTTCATATCCTTCTATTATTGTTCCTAAATCATTTCTTATGTTCCATCTTTCGTTTCCATGATATATTACCAATGGTATTATTACCGGTAATTTCCCCACTCCTTCTTTCTTTATATTCATATCCCATATTTCAACAACATATCTTAAAAGTTGCAAGGCTGTTTGTCTGCTTACATAACTTTTATGTTCAAATAAAAAGTATATATATCCTTCATAATTGTTTATCTTTGCCTTAAATAGCATATCTGAATATACTTCCTTTAGCTGTTCATTTATAAAACTATCCTTCTGTAAACTTAATGTGTCTAAATCTATTATCTCAACTATTTCCTTGGGTACATAATTAATTATAAAGTCCTTTGCTACTTCTATATTTGAAAATACTTCTTTGAAAAATTTATCATGTGGGTTTTGTATCTTCATCTTTTTCACCTACTACATTCTTTTAGCCTTTATTTATATTTATATTATTATATCTTATTATCTTTTTCAACTTTCATACTTTTCAATATATAATTCTTAATTCAAAAGGTAATTCTTCTATGCATTTATAATATTTAATTTCTATTTCAAAAAGATTTTTAATATGAAACTTAGATATACTAAGGTTCACAGGAAATACTTGCTAAATCTAATGTGAAATTAAAGTACTATTTATATATGAAATATTAAATTCTTATAAAAAGAATACCTTTAAAGTATATACTTAAATTACTTTAAAGGTATTCCTCAACTATTTCAATCCCTCATAGGTAGGCTATAAACTCGTCTTTCCCTGCCATTTGGGCCATAGCTGCAAAGAAGTTTCAATCCCTTATAGGTAGGCTATAAACGCTTACTGGCAAGGAATTTATACAAGAGATATGGAAGTTTCAATCCCTTATAGGTAGGCTATAAACTAACAGATTCATCTAAATTAGTGTTTTCTATTTCAGTTTCAATCCCTTATAGGTAGGCTATAAACATTATTTACAGAAAGGGAGCAAGGCTTTGGTAATGAAAGTTTCAATCCCTTATAGGTAGGCTATAAACTCAAGTTTGAAGGAGTTGACGGAGAAGGTTATGCAAGTTTCAATCCCTTATAGGTAGGCTATAAACTTATTCTTTTTATCTCTACTCAACCTATCAATAGGAGTTTCAATCCCTTATAGGTAGGCTATAAACCTTTAGTAGTCAAAGACTCAATAGATGAAATAGTAGGTTTCAATCCCTTATAGGTAGGCTATAAACCTATATAAACATCTTTATAAATTCTTTATGTTCTATATTGTTTCAATCCCTTATAGGTAGGCTATAAACATATAGGGTAAACGTATATGAAAACAATGAGGTGATAGGTTTCAATCCCTTATAGGTAGGCTATAAACTGTTCCATCTAAATATAAAGATTATTATATATATCTTGAGTTTCAATCCCTTATAGGTAGGCTATAAACGAGAAAAAAGCATCGGGGTTGCGCGGCTTCGCCGCAGGTTTCAATCCCTTATAGGTAGGCTATAAACATTTTGCCATAGCTTCAGCAAGCCGTTCGCTTTGTTAGTTTCAATCCCTTATAGGTAGGCTATAAACCCTTTCAACTATTATTATATCTATATTTTTCTGAATTGTCAAATTGTTTCTTTTTCGTAATAAAAAAGTAACTTTGTAGGTTTTTCAAGGGTTTGAGATTGCTGTCGACCCCCTATGTTTTTTGCAGGATTGGGGGTCGACAGCAAAAAAACTGCGGAGGACTTACTCCACAGTTTTTATATTCCTATAAACTTTTAAATTTCTATTTTTCCCATTATTCTTACGTATAAAACAACAAAAAACTCCCACTCTTTGAAAATCTTTTTTAAAAATCCATTTCTTCTTATTAACTTTTTATTTAACAACCTCAACAATACTATCTTAAAGCATTTATAAACATCTCTGCTGTACCAAGATTAGTTGCAAGAGGCACATTATGCACATCACATATCCTCAAAAGAGCTGTAACATCTGGTTCGTGGGGCTGTGCAGTTAGTGGATCTCTTAAAAAGATAACCATATCAATATCCCCCTGTGCAACCATTCCACCAATCTGCTGATCACCACCATATGGGCCTGATAAAAATCTATGTACCTTAAGACCTGTTGCCTCTTGAATTAATTTTCCTGTTGTACCTGTTGCATAAAGTTCATCATCTTTAAATACATCTCTATACTTCTTTACAAACTCAACTATATCGTTCTTTTTCTTATCGTGGGCTATAAAAGCTACTCTCATCCTTTATCCCTTCCTTATTTATTATTTTTCATAAGTTATATGTGATATGGCTGACAGTATTGCCTCCTCAAGCACAGTTGTTGCAATCATTCCAAGAGTACTTATATCAACCTCAACCTCACCTGTCGCCATTGTAAAGATTGTATCACCATCAAACATAGTGTGTGCTGGCCTCATAGTTCTTGCAAAGGCATCGTGGGCCATTGAGGAAACCTTTGTTGCCTCTGCCTTTGTCAGTTTTGCATTCGTAACAACTGCGGCTATTGTTGTATTGCCACTAAAAAGATTAGTTTTGTCGCTATACCTTGAGAGCATAACCTTTGTACTATCTATAAAGCCTGTTTTATCTTCATTTAGGGCACCTGCTAAAATCTTTCCCGTCCTTGGATCTATAACATCCCCAAGACAGTTTACTGCAACAACAGCCCCAACTTTTAGGTCTCCAACACTTACAGCATAGCTTCCAAGTCCACCCTCCATTGCAAATTCAGGCCCTAATATTTTCCCAACTGTTGCACCAGTTCCTGCTCCAAATTTCCCATTTTCTATTCTGTTTACTTCAAAGGCATTTACACAGGCCTCATATCCCATCTTCTTATCTGGTCTTACTCTATAATCACCAACCATAAGATCAAATAAAACAGCACTACAAACTATTGGAACCTTTGTTACTCCAACATCAAATCCAATGTCTCTCTCCTCTAAAAACTGCATAACCCCACAGGAGGCATCAAGTCCAAAGGCACTTCCTCCAGACAATACAACAGCGTGAACCTTATCCACAAGATTAACAGGGTTTAAAAGGTCTGTTTCCCTTGTACCAGGGGCCCCACCCCTTACGTCTACACCACAGGTAGCACCATTTTCACAAATTATAACCGTGCAGCCTGTCCTTGCCTCAAAATTTTGAGCATTTCCTATTTTTATCCCCATTATATCTGAAATATTTATCCTTCTCATTTTTACCTCCATAATTTTACTATGTATTTTAACGAAGAGCCATTAGCAATACTCTATTTGCTAATGGCTCATATGTTGTTATTATTTTCTTATTTTATCTACTGCCATAACAACAGGGATAACTATTGCTATAGAAACTAAAACCTCAGGCAAACCATTTGTCATTCCTATTCCTATTATTGTAGCTCTTGCTTGTGCTATATTGATGTTTAAGGCCTTTGCAAATCTTTCAAGATATATTAGGTATATCAGCCCTAAAACAAGTATTGTATTTGTAAGTGTCCCAACTGCTGCAGCAAGGCCATATTTTATGCTCTTTATTTTACCTGGTACTGCCTTATAGGTATAGTATGTTGTAATTCCTATAAGCACCCTTGGTAATACTGCAATAATTGGGTTTAGAAATAAAAATGATGTTGGTGTTGGATTTGTTATTGCTTGGAACATACTAAATAATCCAAAGAATAAACCAATAGCTGCACCAACTACCGGGCCTTCAATTATTGCACCTATAATTACTGGAAGATGCATAATTGTAGCCTTTACTGGTGGAATAGGAATAAATCCAAGGCCTGTTACCCCAAGCACAACGATTATTGCAGACAGCATACCTACTGTAACAATCTGTCTGACCTTGGGGCTTGATGTTGACATTGTTTTTGTTTGCATAATACTACCTCCTCGTTCTCACTCCAAAAGGATGCAAGACGAAATCCTTTATGAAGTTTTTTATTTTTTTGTTCGGTCAAATGTACCGACATAATAATTTTAACACTTTAATATAATTACTTCAATATATAAGGTAGATTAAGAAAAAGTAAACAGAGGATGATAACACCCTCTGTTACTTTTTTATATTATTTTTGAGCTGCTATTGCATCCTTTACAGTTTGTACGCACTTATCAAGTGCTGCCTTTGGTTCCATTTGTCCATCCCAAATAGCTGAGAAGGATGTAGCAAGTGGTTCCCATACAAGTTGCATTTGTGGAATTGATGGCATTGGTTCTGCATTCTTTATTTGTGCTATAAATCCTGCAACGATTGGGTCTCCACTAACTTCTGGCTTATCCATTAGTGCCTTAACAGGAGGAATTTGATGAGTCATTTCATATCTCTTCATTAACATCTCATCTGATGTTGCAAATTCAAGGAATAACTTTGCAGCATTTGGATACTTAGTAAAAGCACTAATATATAGACCTCTTATTCCTGAGAAGCTCTTTGGTTGCTTTCCATTAAATGTTGGAAGTGGAGCAACTCCAAAGTTAACCTTTGCATCTTGGTATCCCTTAACTGCCCAAGGTCCATTTATAATCATAGCAACCTTTCCTGCTGAGAAGGAACCATCCATAAATTGATAGTTAGCATCTGCAGCCTTATGTGGTAATATTGAATTTAGACTCTTATAGAAGGTAGCACCAGCAACTGCACCATCATTGTTTAGTCCTATGTCATCCTTATCTGTACCAGCCTTACCAAATACATAACCACCATTTGCTGTTAAGAAGCTGTAGGAGAAGTATGCATTACCAACATCCCAAGCAAGTGCATATTTCTTTTCCTTTGGATTATTGAATGTCTTTGCAAATTCTATTATTTCTTCATAGGTCTTTGGTGCTTCCTTTATTATATCCTTATTATAGAATAATGCATATGTTTCTATTGCTGTTGGATAACCATAAACTGTACCATTCATACTTACACCATCTATAGCAGCCTGTACATAGTCATTCTTTATTCTGTCTGGCTTGTGGTTTGGTTGAATTAATCCTGCTGCAACCATCTTACCTACGTGGTCGTGTGGTGCTGATATTATATCTGCTCCAACACCTGCAGGGCCATCCTGTTGTAGTTTTCCTGAAGTTTGGGTATGGTCAACTGGTTCATACTTAACCTTTACACCATACTTCTTTTCAAATTCTGCTGCTACATACTTTATGTACTCTCCCTCTGGGCCTTCACTTTCCCAAACTACAAGTGAAGCTCCTTCCTCTGGTTTCAACTCTGCTGTTTTGTCAGAAGTTTCGCAGATTAAAAAATAAATAGGGCGTAGCCCCTTGATATGTAATGGTTTAGATGAATAATAATTGAAATATGTAAATTCCGATTTTTACTGGAAAAAATTTAGGGTTTAAAAATGAAAACATCCTTTCTATAATGAATTTTGCTACAAACCCAATAGAAAGGATGTTTTGAGATGAACAAGCGTTATTTAAAACAAATGCTCACCTACTTCTCTAAGGTATACCATCTTGGAGAAAAAATCAAGGGGTTAAAAGATGGAAGAATAAATCCTCAAATTGAAACTTCAACTATTTCATTTATAGTTCTGTTCACATTTATCTGTAGACTTAAAAGTTTTAATAGACTCGAA
>NZ_FQVG01000034.1 GCF_900129265.1 Caloramator proteoclasticus DSM 10124
GATGGCATTTAGACCATTGCTTTCTTCATAGCCCTACGGGCGTAGAAACAGTGCTAATGTTTATAATTATAGCATTTAATCTTATGCAGTTATATTTTTTTAGATGTATTAGAGGTTTTAGAAAGAAAAGAATGCTTCAAATAAATATTATTGAGGATATAAGAGATGAGAGATTTACAATAGAAGATACCTGGAATAACCCAGTATTTGAAAAAACTTAATGCAACAATAAAATTGGAAATTAATTATTTAAATTTCTTGGGGTAGGGGGAGTTATAACTATTTTTATAATCTACAGGGATGGCGGAATACCATTTATTCAATAAGATGTAATAAGATATAATTTCAGTAAAAATAAAAATTCTACTGGAATTTTACTGCGAAATCTCTGATATAATATTTGAATTATTGACAAACCCACTTGTTAGATAAAATATAAAAAATGCCCATGAAAGGATTTCGAAATGGCATATTTCATAAGCTTTAGCAATTCTTAGGTTTAGACGTAGAAAAAATCCGTAATTCGGCATAGGACGTTCCGAATCAAGCGGCCATCAAGACGATGGTATCGCGATGGTAGGACTTTTTCAAACAAAGAAAAGATTAGAATTGCTTAGCAAAATGAACAAATGCCTAAGAAATCCTTCATGGGGCTAATCAAAGCATAACTTTTTTAACAGCCTGCAATATTATTGATATAATATCCCTTTATTCAAGTTCAGTAAATCCTTCACCTAAGACTTCGTGTACATTGCTTACGCTTATAAAGGCTCTCTTGTCAAGCTCCTTTATATATTCCCTAAGTTTAATGAATTCCTTTCTGCTAATTATAGTCATTAAAACTTCCTTTTTTTCTCCTGTAAAGGCACCTCTGCCGTCAAATATGGTTACCCCTCTTCCAAGCTCTTCTATTATATATTTTTTGATTTGTTCACTCTTTGAACTAATTATTGTTACCTGCTTGCATACGTTTAAGCCTTGAATTACATTATCTATGACGAGTCCGTTTATTACAACTCCTAAAAGTGCATACATACCTATCTTAGGTCCAAAGGTTAAGCCTGCTGCAAGTGTTATTAAAAAGTCTGATAATAGAAGCGATTTTCCAATATCAATATGGAAGAATTTATTTATAATCTTTGCTATTATGTCTGTACCACCTGTTGAAGCATTTTGGTTAAATAAAATTCCCATACCTATACCCGAGATTAATATACCAAATAAAAGCTGTAATAGTAAATCGTCAACTATAGGCTGTGAAATTGGGTATAGCTTTTCTAATACCCAAATCATTCCTGAAAGACCAAGGCTTGAATAGATTGTTTTTGCACCAAAATTGCTGCCTATTACTATAAATGCGATTATAAATAGGATTATGTTCATACCAAGCATTAAAAGTCCAACAGGAATTGCAGGGAAAAATTTGTTTATAACTATTGCAAGTCCGCTCACTCCACCTGCTGCAAGGTTGCTTGGAACTAAAAAGTAGTATATACCAACAGCAACTAAAAAGATTCCAAGGGTAATTAAAATGTATTCCTTTATTGCCTTCTTCATATTATTCCTCCTTCCTATTGGTAATGTCGTTCCAATTCTGCATATTCATTTTATCATTTTGCCACAAATAAAGCAAATTCAATGCCTTTCGTTTTATGCAATGATTGTATATTTTTTGTGTTTTTCTCTATTTTAGATAAGTATGCACAGTAGTTTGATTAATAAAATTCAGAAATTCTATTTTATTCACTTAATGTTAATATTCTTGTTTTTTCATCGTTTATACATATTAGGAGCAAAAATTAAACCACCCAAGCGTAATGCGTGGCAGTTGTGGCCTTCCGCATCTATCTTGGGTGGTATTGTTTACATTTTATGGATAATGTCACATTTCACCTGGGTGACACTTTTTTATTTTGCTGCTACTGCTTCCTTTGCAGCCTTTATTATTTCATCTTTTGTTAATCCATACTTCTTAAGAAGTTCTGCTGGCTTTCCTGATTCACCAAATGTATCTTTTATACCCACTCTCTTTACAACTGCTGGGCACTTTTCTGATAAGACTTCGCAAACAGCACTTCCAAGTCCACCTATTATGTTGTGTTCTTCGCAAGTTACTGCTGCCTTTGTCTTTTTAACTGAGTTTACAACAGCCTCTTCATCAATTGGCTTTATTGTATGGATGTTTATAACTTCAGCATCTATTCCTTCCTTTTGAAGTTCTTCTGCTGCCTTTAGTGCTTCACTTACCATTATCCCTGTTGCAAATATTGAAACATCCTTACCTTCCTTTAATAAAACAGCCTTTCCTATTTCAAACTTGTATTCTGGTCTGTCGTTTATTGTTGGAACTGATGATCTTCCAAGTCTTATATAAACAGGTCCATAATATTCGCTTGCTGCCTTAACTGCTGCCATTGTTTCAACATCGTCTGCTGGGCATATTACTGTCATATTTGGTATACTTCTCATTATTGCTATATCTTCAACTGATTGGTGTGATGCACCGTCTTCACCAACTGTAAGTCCTGCATGGGTTGCTGCAATCTTTACATTTAGTTTTGGATAGCAGACTGAGTTTCTTATTTGTTCAAAGGCTCTTCCTGCTGCAAACATAGCAAATGTGCTTGCAAAAGGAATCTTTCCACAGGTTGAAAGTCCTGCTGCTGTTCCAATAAGGTCTGCCTCTGCTATACCAACGTTGAAGAATCTCTCTGGAAATGCCTTTGCAAAATCAGCTGTTTTTGTTGATTTTGAAAGGTCTGCATCTAAAACAACTATATTTTTGTTTTCCTTACCAAGTTCCACAAGTACCTTTCCATATGCTTCTCTTGTTGCTAAATTAGCCATTTATTGCACCTCCTAACTCTTGTAGTGCCTGTTCGCATTGTTCTTTGCTTGGTGCTGTTCCGTGCCAGCCTACTTGGTTTTCCATAAAGGATACACCCTTACCCTTTACAGTTTTTGCAACTATCATAGTTGGCATTCCCTTTGTAGATTTTGCCTTATCTATTGCATCAAATATTTGATTGTAATCGTGTCCATCTATTTCAATTACATTCCATCCAAATGCTCTAAACTTATCTGCAATTGGAGTTACATTCATAACTTGTGTACAAGGACCATCGATTTGTAGTCCATTGAAATCTACAAATGCTGTTACATTATCAAGCTTATAGTGTGCTGCTGTCATTGCTGCTTCCCAAACTTGACCTTCTTCAAGTTCTCCATCTCCTAAAAGGATGTATACTCTGTAATCTTTGTTGTCAAGCTTTCCTGCAAGTGCCATTCCATTTGCAACAGAAAGTCCTTGACCTAATGAACCTGTTGACATATCTACACCAGGAGTGTTCTTTATGCTTGGGTGTCCTTGAAGATTTGAGTCAATCTTTCTTAGAGTCATAAGCTCTGACTTGTCAAAGAAGCCCTTTTCTGCAAGAACTGCATATAGAACTGGTGCTGCATGTCCCTTTGATAAGATGAATCTGTCTCTATCCTCCCATTTTGGATTGTTTGGGTCAACCTTCATTTCACTAAAGTATAGTGATGTTAGGATTTCAACTGCTGAAAGTGAGCCACCTGGGTGTCCTGATTGAGATTCAGTTAGCATCTTTATGATGTTTTTTCTAACTTCAACTGCTATTTCTTTTAGTTTGTTGATGTCTCTATTCATCACACATTCCCTCCTTTTGGTCTTTATATTTATTATGCCATAAGGCTTATTTTTCTAACCGCACAAATATTATAGCACATATTTTGACAAAATACACACTATTTTTGCCTTGACAATTTTTAATTTTTTTAATAATAAATTTATACGCATATTGAACAAAAAGTAAATAAACACCATTAGATGCATTTAATTACATTACAAAAGAGTAGTCTAATTCATACCTTTTATATTATACAAAATAAAAGTGCCAACCGAGTGGTTGACACTTTGCAAAAATTGTTCTTTAGCTATCTTCTCTATAGGTACATTTAAATTTACTTTTTTACAGCTAATGGAAATGTCACATTTCACCTGGGTGGCACTTTACTATTTCTGAATAACCACTATAAACCTTTATTCTGCCTACTATCTTGTATGCCCTTACTTTATAATAATATGTTTTGTTTCTTACAAGTCTTGAATTAATGTATACTGTACCTGATGTTTTCTCTAAATATGAGTATATTCCTATCCTTGATGTTGCTCTATATATTTCATATCCACTTGCTCCTTGTACTGGTTTCCAGCTTATTTTTATCTTATTAAATGAAATTGGTGTTGCTTTTAAATGTGTTGGAATTGGAAGTATTGGTTTTACACTAACTACTTCTGAAAAACCACTGTATACTTTTATCTTTCCTACTATCCTGTAAGCCCTTACTTTGTAATAATACGTTTTGTTTGTAACTAACTTTGAATCAATACAACTTGTACTTGTAGTTCTACCTATATATAGATAGATACCTGTACTATATGTTGCTCTGTATACTTCATATCCACTTGCCCCTTGCACTGGTTTCCAACTTATTTTTATACTGTTATGAGAAATTGATTCTGCTTTTAAGTTTGTTGGTGCTGATATTCCTACATAAACTTTACAGCTTGCTGTAAATCCACCATCTACTGTCTTTGCTGTTATTTCAGCATATCCTACTTCTACTGCAGTTACCTTTCCACTTGCATCTACTTTTGCAACACTTTCGTTGCTTGATTGCCAAACTATATCTTTATTTGTTGCATTGCTTGGCACAACTGTAGCAATTAAATTAAAGCTTTCTCCAATATTTATTACCTTGCTTGTTGTATTTAGACTTATTCCACTTACACTAATTTTTGCTGGTTCAAGAAATACTATCTCGCTAACATTTCTAACCCTTAATCTTGGCCCATTTGGATCTACGGAGGCTAATCCTACTGCACTTATCCTGCTGCCTACAGTAATTCTTTCATCCCATTTACCCTTCTTTGATTCATCTCCACTTCCATCACCTATATATCCATCAACAAATATACGTGCCTCACCACTACCGTCATCAACATAAATGTTTTGTGCATCCATCCTTGTAACTGTACCTATGACCTTTACAAGAAGTCCACCATTTTTGCTATCCATTGCATCCTTTGTTGATAGTAAAGTTGGTTCTACTGGATTTATATTTGTATCTGTTACTTCATATTCAATAACCCTAAGTTCTAAATCTCCTTGATATTCATCTAAAGTTCCAACTGCTCTTACCCTTTGTCCTACCATTATATCTGAACTTGAAATTGGGAATAGGTTTATTCCTCCTGTTTCATCCTGAATGTATAAGGTATCAAAGAAACTGTTGTCTGCAGGAGTCTTTCCTGCTGTAACTATACCCTCTACGCAGAATATATCGCCTTTGTTTCCTGAGCGGACAGCATTTATTTTACTTACAGGTATAACCTTCTTTATGGAGTCGAGTATATTTAATGTTATGTTGTAGTTGCTGTTTTGAAGCTGTGTTGAATTATCAAGCTGAACCTTTATTTCAAAGTCAGATATAAATACTGTTCCACCAATAAACATATTTCCGCCGCCTGGCAGCTTTTCTACAGCAAGGGCATATACGCTTCCCTGAGGTAACGAAACGCCAGGAAGGTTTTTATTAGAATCTATTGACCTTGTTGTATCATAGCCCTTTACAAGCCAAGTTGTTTTTCCTGTTGCTAATGCTTCATTATCAATATTTAATGAACATCCGCTGTAGAAGCTGTATTTTTGTTCAGGAGATACACCACTTAAATAAGGTGATTCAAAATTATAATTATTAAATGCAAGTCTATAGTTTTGATTATTTACTTTATTTACATCATCAACTACTTCATCATTGTTAAATCTTGTAGTTGCACCTATTGCTTCAAGCAATCTGTTCATTTGAGTTGATGTTTGATATTCACCTGTTCCATCCTGATAGTCAGCAATACCACAGATTATTAGGTTTCCTCCTTTGTCAACAAATCTTTTTATAACCTGAAGGTCTTCATCACTAAAGCTTTGTGGTTGATATGGTATACCATTTACAGTTCCTGCCTTCTTTGCAGGTGCTGTTACTACTAAGAGCTGAGCATCCTTTAAAACTTCATCTGTTAGCTTATTTTTCTCTACATTAACAGCAATTTTTCTGCTATTTGCTATAGTTATAAAGTTGTTTAGGTTGTTTGCATAATAACCATATACATAGTCATTATAGTGGGTTGCATCTACCACAATCTTAGTCGTTATTGCAGGGTCTGCCACCTCTATTTTTAATACATCTGTAAAAATCTTTTCCACTCCATTTATCTTTGCTGTCATTTTTACATCAATATTAAACTTTCCTGCAGAAGCTGGTGTATAGTCAAAGGAATATGAACCTGTTGATAATGGGTTAACTGTTTCTAATTGTGGTGCTTCGTTTATTACTTGACCATTGATTGAATATACTAAGCTTGTAATTTCCATAGGAACATTTTCGTTGTTAAAATAATTTGTTGTAATCTTAAAGCTCTCACCCTTAAGAGGTAGTGTTGTGCTTGCTGTTGTTTTTGATATTCCTGCCTTATCAACTTCTCCAATCCAAACTGGTGCTGTAACTGCTATGTCCTTGTCAACTTGATCTACTCTTATATAGTAATACGAATAGTTAGGTGTAAGATTGAATTCAACCACATCTTTATTAGTTGTTAAAGTTTTTGTTGCTACTATCTTTCCACCATTTGCTATTACTGATATTTTACCTAATGGTTCATTATCTGGGTCCTCTATATCAACCTTTATATATACACTTTCTGGTTTTGAATCGAGTATCGTACCCATTATTTCTCCATTTAATGTGTATTTTATCCTTAAATTGTTGTCTTCTGTTGCATATACCCTCATATTTCTCATTGCATCGTATATATTTTCTCTTGTTAGGCTGTCTGCTAATACAACTGTTCTTCCTGTGTTTGCAGTTCCCCAGTTTCCAAGATGATTGTCTTGGTTATTTGTTGGAGCTAAATGCCATCCCTTATCAAGGGCACGGGTGTAATATTCATATGAAGGGAAATATCCACTGCTTCTTATTGGTCCCTCTCCATTACCTACTTCAATTAATGTTATGAGTTTGTCTATTTGTGGATCATAGTATGCAAAATCATTGAAATCGCCAAATGTTGGTCCTGGATGATTAAACTGTGAAATTGAATCAGGAAATAGTTTTAATACATCGTAATACTGCTTTAACCCGTCTGGCAATTTGTATTTTGCTGTGTCGCGGGTTTCAAAACCTGGAGTGTTGAAGGTATTTATATGGCCTGTTCCGTTTGACCAAGTCATTTCAAAGGCATAGATACCAACAAAATTACTGTCTGTATATCTATCTGCAGCACTATGTCCATTTAGCCATTTTGTACTCTTTGATCCATCTGCCATTGAAGATATGTTTGCATTGTCAAAGGAATTGGAATGGTCTGTTACTGCAAAAAAGTCAAGCTTTGCAGTGTTTTTTGCATAAGTATATGCGTCATCTAATGAACCAAGGCCATCAGAATTTGTTGTATGTGAATGTATTTGTCCAAAGTATATGTTGTATTCGCTATTTATCTTTTTTGTGAAATTAAATGTTGAAATTGAGCTGTCCAATAGGCCTTCTGCTGTTGCGTATGCCTTTATTGTTGCTGGAAGATTTGCTAAAGTTATTGGAGCTTCATATGTATTCCAAGTTTCTCCATTATCTAAAGAGTATTTAATTATAGAATTTGGAGTTTCACAAGATAGTGTTACTTTCTTGAAGGGAAGCACTGCTCCTCCATTTGGACTTGCTGTAACTGTTGCTACTTTACCTTGTGTGTATGTGAAGGTTGATATTATACTGTTTTTCATTCCTTCTTTAACTGCATATGCCTTTATTGTTGCTGGAAGTTGTGTTAATGTAATTTTATTTTCTCTATCATATTGAACAAATTCGCCATCATTTATTGAATACATTATTGTTGCACCTTCTGTTTCACAAGAAAGGGCAACCTTTGAATTTAATGCTACTTCTGAACCGCTCTCTGGAGTTGCTGTTACAGGTGCAACTGTTTCCTCGTCAACTACTAAAGTACCTGAAACTACAATATTGTTTATGTTACTTGTACCAGTTGGAGCAACCTCTGTTACTGTTGTTGATGAACTTGTGGCGTTGCTTGTCATTATAAATCTTATTATAAGGTTTTCAACATTGGATGCATCCTGTGGTAATGATAAGGTTGGCATATAATATGATAAAGTAGTGCCTGTTATTGCATAATCACTATTTGGGACGTCATTCCAGGTAGCTCCATTGTCAATGCTGTATATTACTTTAAAATTTTTAGGACCTGTTGAAGATGAACGTGTTTTGGCTGATAAAGTTAAGTTTTCATAACCCTTGGTTGAAAGTTGGATTTGCCAATATTTTGTGTTTGCACCGTTGTCCCATCCATTTATGGATAAACTGCCTGAACTGTAGTTTGGAATTATATTGTCACTTCTAAAATGGCTTAAAAAAGCAGTATCCTTAAGTACACCACTTGTTGCAGGTATTGGATAAGTTGTTGGAGTAGATGTATAATCCCACGCTGCAACAATTTCTGTCTGGGCTGCTGAACCTTGGATGTTTAGGCCTAAAATGTTAAAAAGCATTAGAAAGCTAATAAACCAAGCTGTCAGTTTTTTGAATAATTTTTGTTTTGAAATCATTGATACCCCCCCATTAAAATTTTTTGTTAAAAGTTTTATGTACCTTCAACGCATACAAATTATGTTCCTAAATAATTCTATTCTAAATATTTTTAAGAATTCCTTCTATTTTCATAAAAATTTACTTATTTATTACATATACTTTTGTTTTTGTATTTTGCACTATTTTGTCATAAAGCTAAAAAATAAATAAAAGTGCCAACCTTCTGGTTGGCACTTTAAAAAAAATATACTTTTTAATTATCTTCTCTGCATATGCTTCTATGCTTTATTTGCATAAAAAGGAAAATGTCACAATTCACCTAATTCACCTGGGTGGGAGACCTCCGAAAAAATCAAATTATTTTTAAAAACATACTATATATAGTGGTGGCGATTTTTAAGGTATCATTTTTTCGGAGCTCTATGTGGCACTAAAAGTCAATAAGTCCTAAACTTATAAGTAATGCATCGTCTACCTTTTTCATTAGTTCATCATTTATATGTCCTATCTTTTCCTTGAGCCTTCTTTTGTCTATTGTTCTAACCTGCTCAAGCAGGATAACAGAATCCTTTGTTAGTCCATAATCTTCACAGCAAATCTCAACGTGGGTTGGGAGTTTTGCTTTGTTTATCTGTGAGGTTATGGCCGCAACAATTACTGTAGGGCTGTACCTATTACCTACATCGTTTTGTATAATAAGTACAGGTCTTACTCCTCCTTGTTCAGAACCTATAACAGGGCTTAAATCAGCATAGAATATATCTCCTCTTTTCACCACCTGAACCATCTAATATATCACTCTCCGCAAGCTCTGCTTCATATTTGGCAAGTTCCTTTAAATCGCAGTCCATTCCACATTCTGCAATTTCAAGGTTAATGCTACCCATCTCCTGATAGCCCTTCTTCATAAGTTCCCTAATGTTTTTCTTTTTATGTTCCTTAATATATAATATTACAGCTTCCTTAATAAATTGACTTCTATTTTTACCATTTTCACATTCTATAAATTTATCAAATTCATCGAGTAAGCTCTCGGGGAGGCTCACTGTTATTTTTTTATTTTTCATCATCATACCCCCTAAATTTACCTATGTAGGCGAGGCTCTAATGCTTTTATTATAGCACTTAACTTACTTTATTTGCAACCATTATTCCTCTTTATCATTATTCCCAATTTAAGCAATAATATAATATGTGAAAACCATATTTCCCATCGATAACTTTATTACAAACTACTCCAACTTTATAAAGTAGCTATTTGTAGGTAAACTTACTGTTTAACAATTTTATCCACAAGATGTTACATACTCTATATTGCTATTTTTTGGTTTTTGAATTTTTCATTTTATTACGTGGCATTTATCACAACACACACATAGATTACTTTTGTAGCTTATTAAAATTACTTAGTATCAGGGTGTTCCGCTTTTTGGAAAATGTCACATTTCACCTGGGTGGCACTTTTGTATATCCTTGGGACGCGTTTTGATACCATACAAAGGACTTCGTAACTTATGGTTCCAAGCCTTTGTGCTATTGTATCTGCTGTTATAATTTTGTCACCTGATTTTCCCATCACAACAACTTCATCGCCTATCTTTACATCCTCAACCTCTGTCACATCAGCCATACATTGGTCCATACATATTCTTCCTACAACGTCGACTTCTCTTCCCTTTATTAAAACCTTTGCGTTTCCTGACAGTATCCTTGAAAATCCGTCTGCATAGCCAAAGGGAAGTGTTGCAATTAGTCTTTCACTCTCTGCAATATACTGTCGTCCATAGCTAATTGAGGTACCCTTGTCTACTTTTTTTACCATTGCAACCTTTGCCTTAAGGCTCATTGCAGGTATTAGATTTACCCTTGTCTTATCAACCTCATCGGAGGGATAATAGCCATAGAGCATTATTCCTGGGCGAACTGCATCAAAGTAGCTCTCCTCTAAATCTATTATTGCCGCACTGTTTGCCATATGTTTAATTTTAAAGCTTATTCCTTCCTTTTCCATCTCATCAATCATCCATTTAAACTTTTCAAGCTGAATTTTTGAATAGGTTTTATCCATAAGGTCTGCACAAGCAAAATGTGAATATATACCCTCAACATAAATATTATCAAGGGCACATATTCTTTTTATATCCCTTTTTGCCTCTTCACCTACCAAAAAGCCTAATCTTCCCATACCAGTATCTATTTTTATGTGCACCTTTGCTCTTTTATTCATTTTTTGTGCAACTAAATTAAGTTTTTCTGCTAAATTAACATCATATATTGTAAGGGTTATGTTGTTTTTTATTGCAGTTTCAAAGTATTCCTCTGGTGTGTAGCCTAATACAAGAATATCATCCTCAATTTTTGCATCCCTTAACTCTAATGCCTCTGTTATTATGGCAACTGCAAAAAAATCAACACCCTCCTCCTTTAAAACCTTTGCAACCTCAACTGCTCCGTGTCCATAGGCATCTGCCTTTATAACTCCAATTACCCTTCTATCCTTAACAACCCTTTTTACTTCTTTTATATTATTTCTTATACTATCAAGATTAATTTCTGCATAATAGGGCCTTAACATCATTATTCCCCCTTCAATTTAAACCGATAGTAAAAACATCATCCTTTATATCTTTGTTACATTCAAAGTTTATAAACTTTGCCCTGTATCGTAAAGTGCCACTGTTGTCGTAAATTTCAAAGTAAAGTGGTCTAATATCCTTCTTGGTAAAATAAACTACGGCCTCATTTTTGTATATGTTATCACCCTCTAACTTTAACCTAAGTTTAATTGTTTCTATACCATCTAATATAGTATAGGTTGTTGTATATTCTTTATTTTTTATCAAACTTGTTTGAATAATACCAAGGTGTATAAAGGTTGGCTCTACCTTTATATCTCCTTCATACTTTTGGTTTATCAAGGGATGATATATCTCAAACCTTCCATTATTAAAAATCATTACTTTTCCCTTTAAAAATTCTGGCTCTAATGTCTCAATTCTAACCTTGTCTGGGGATTTATATATCTGAAGCTGTCTATACTTTGATGTGCCTTTGTTGCTGTAGATTTCTATTTCTACTTCAGATTTATATGAATTTAGTGTTAATATAAAGTCCTCAACACTTTTGTCCTTTTTGGTTATTTTACAGGAAATTATGAATATTGCGAATATTGTGATTAAAATAATAGAGATTTGTCTTTTCATAAAAAATCACCTACAAAAATACTACAATTATAAATATTCTTTTTGTAGGTGATTTATTACTATAGCATAGCCTGTCCTATATATTCTATTATATCACTGGCGACTAATCCATTTCCATACTTTTTATATGCAAAATCTCCAGCACATCCGTGAAGATATGCACCAAGGAGGGCTGCATCATAGGGTGTATAGCCTTGACCTATCAAGGATAGAATTACTCCCGTTAAAACATCACCAGAGCCTCCCGTTGCCATCCCTGGGTTTCCTGTGGTGTTTATATACACCCTATCTCCATCTGTAACTACTGTGCTTGCACCCTTTAAAAGAAGTATGCATCCATATTCCTTTGCAAAGTTTACTGCAACATCTACTCTATTTTTGTTTATATAATCAACATCAAGGCCTGTAAGTCTTGAAAACTCACCAGGATGGGGAGTTAAAACAACCTGACATTTTTTTGTTTTAAGCCTCGCCTTTATGCTGCAGAGCATATTTAGTCCATCTGCATCTATTATTAATGGTTTTGTTGACTTTTCAAGTAGATATGAGATTACGGATGTAATATGGTTGCTCCTTCCTATCCCAACACCAACTGCAACAGCATCGTAGCTCTGCATTATTTCATCAAGTTCTCTTGTTGTAAAAAGAAGATATCCGTCCTTCTCGTTGCAAATTCTATAGGTTGCCTCTGGTAAGAAAGAAGCAATTCTATCAACAATACTTCTCTGAACGACTCCTGTTACAAGTCCGCTTCCTGTTCTTAAGGCTGCTTTAAGGCTTAGGGTTACTGCCCCCGACATATTAAAACAGCCACCAATTACTGCAACCTTCCCACAGCTTCCTTTATTTACGTCAAAATGTCTTTTTTTTAAAAGGCTTTTGGGAAACTCACTATAGTTTGTTGTAATTTTTAGTCCCTCTTCATCAATGCAGGCCTTTGGGATTGAAATGTTGTCTATATAAATAGTTCCACTATGTTCTCTTCCATCGTTAATAAGAAGGCCAAGTTTTGCTGTCCCGAAGGTTACTGTCTCGTTTGCCAAAACAGCACAACCCATCTTAAGACCTGTATCTGAATTTATTCCTGATGGAATATCTACAGATATTGTATATTTTGAAAAAAGGTTTATTGCTTCAATTACCTCCTTATGTATTCCCTCAACTTCCCTATCAAGGCCTGTACCAAATAGGGCATCAACTGCAACATCAGAGTACTTTAATTCCTGTTTTAAGTCCTCTAATTCTTTTTTTATTAAAACTCCCATATTAAGAAGTATTTCATAGTTTATTCTTGCATCGCCCTTTATTTTATCTTCATCTCCAAATAGGTATACGCTGACATCATAACCGTTTATCATAAGAAGTCTTGATAGGGCAAACCCGTCTCCTCCATTGTTTCCAACTCCGCACACAACTACAACTCTTTTTACTTCCTTATCCTTTATTCTCTTAAAAAGGGCCCAGGCTGCATTTTCCATAAGCACTATTCCAGGAATTTTATATTTTTCCATTGCCCTTCTATCAATATTTCTCATATTTTGAGCCTTAGATACCTTCATTCTACCCCTCCATTACCACAAACGCCACTGCATAATCTCTGCAGTGGGAAATTGAAAGCTGTATGTTTTTTATATCTTTATCCTCTGCAATTCTTTTTGCACCCCTATGCAGGACAACATAGGGTACTCCATCCTTTTTAAGTATTTCAATATCCCTAAAGGAAAATCCCTTTATTCCAGTTCCAAGTGCCTTAGACACTGCCTCTTTTGCTGCAAAATATCCTGCTGCACTTTCTATTTGTTTAGTTTTTATATATTCAAGTTCCTTTTGGGTGTAAACCCTCGCTAAAAAACTACTATTTTCTGCTGCCTTTTTTATTCTACTTATCTCTATTATATCTGTTCCTATTCCCTTTATCATAAAATCACCTTTTTGTATTCTAAAATTATAAATAAGTAAACAAGAGGTGATGACACCCTGTTTACTTATTTATAGATTAACACAAACTCACCTTAAGTCAACAAAGTTTATTCTATTAAACTTAATGAACTAACCAGTAAAAATGTCAACTTAATAAAAAAGATAACTTTTTTAACATAACAACTAAAGTACTGCCCCAATCCCCAAAATACTACTTAAAATTTGGTTAAGAACATACTTAAGCAAATACTAATTTTGCCTCAAGCTTTGAAATTTCATTGTCAAAGTCGCTTGTCCATTCATCAACGTATTCTCCAACCACCTCAAGGAGGTGAACAGGTGAAACTTCATTCCTTTGAAGTTCAATTAAAAGCTTTATTACCTTTGTTCTATCTGTACTTACAAAGTCAATTCTCTCCCTTTCTGTCGCAACTATCTTGTTTTTATCATAATCCTCCCTAACCACCTCAATACCGTAGCATTTTATCTCCAGTTCATTTTCTTTTACATAGAATTTTTTACAATTTTTAACCATATAGTACCTGTAAATATAGCTTCTGTTGTCGTCTAATATAGTTCTACAGCTTGCTATTTCAACAACGTCTTTCATATTTATCCCCCTTAGTTCTATTTTCTATTATATTTTAGCACCCACCCTCTTTAATTTTTGTTGAAATTTGATAAGGAAATAAAATATTTTTTCAACATCATACTCCAATTTTAGAGTATATGAATTTTATTTTTATGCATATATACAGTATATTCCATTTAATTATTGTCTTTTTATATATTTTGTCGTTTTTTAACATAAACAGCAACAGAAGTCGCCCACTTCTGTAAGTGGGTGATGAATGTTGCTTGATAAATTCTTCCTTTATGATATAATCAGTATTATAGGAAGGAGGTTATGTAATATAATGGATTTAGACAATAATAATCATTCAGTATTCTTATTGTATTATCATCTTGTTTTGGTAACTAAATATAGAAGAAAAGTTATTGATGATAATATATCCAATAGACTAAAAGAAATATTTGAAAAGATACAGGATAATTATAATATTACATTACAAGAATGGAACCATGATAAAGACCATATCCATATATTATTCAAAGCACATCCTAATACAGAGTTGTCTAAGTTTATAAATGCATATAAAAGTGCTTCATCAAGATTGATAAAGAAAGAATATCCTAAAATAAAAGAGCAATTATGGAAAGAATATTTTTGGTCAAGAAGTTACTGTTTACTTACAACAGGTGGGGTGTCAATTGAAGTAATAAAAAAATATATAGAAAAGCAAGGGAAGGAGGTGTAAATTTGCTAAAGGCTTATAAATACAGAATATATCCAACAAAAGAACAAGAAGAATATTTTACTAAAGTATTTGGTTGTGTAAGATTTATATACAACAAAATGCTACATGACAAAATAGAACATTATAAGCAAACAGGAGAAATGCTAAACAATACACCTGCAAAATATAAAAAAGAATATTCTTTTCTAAAAGAAGTAGATAGTCTTGCACTTGCCAATGCACAACTTAATTTAGAAAAAGCATATAAAAATTTCTTTAGAGATAAAAAAATAGGATTTCCAAAGTTCAAGAAAAAGAAAGGTTACCAGTCTTATACTACAAATAATCAAAATGGAACAGTAACACTTGAAGGTGGTTATCTAAAAATTCCAAAGTTAAAGACAAAAATAAAAATAAAACAACACAGACAATTTGAAGGAAAAATCAAATCTGTAACTATATCAAAAACACCAACAGGTAAATATTATGCTTCTATACTTGTAGAAGAAGAAATTAAAGAATTACCTAAAATAGATAGAAAAGTAGGTATAGATTTAGGTATTAAAGAATTTGCTATTTTATCTGATGGAACAAAGGTAGAAAATCCAAAATGGTTAAGAAAAACAGAAAAAAGAATTAAAATTATACAAAAATCATTATCAAGAAAGCAAAAACAAAGTAAAAACTATGAAAGAACAAGACAAAAACTTGCTAAACTACACGAAAAAATATCAAATCAAAGAAAAGATTTTCTTCACAAATTATCTTCTAAAATTATATACGAAAATCAAGTGATAGTTTTAGAAGATTTGCAAGTAAAAAATATGCAACAAAATCATAAATTAGCAAAAGCAATAACAGAAGTATCATGGGCAGAATTTAGAAGGATGTTAGAATACAAGGCAAAATGGTATGGCAGAGAAATAATAATAGCACCACAAAATTATGCATCAAGTCAAATATGCAGTGAATGTGGATATAAAAATCCTGATGTAAAGAATTTAGCATTGAGAGAATGGAAATGTCCAAAGTGTGGTGCAGTTCATGATAGAGATATAAATGCAAGCAAGAATTTGCTAAAATTAGCCATGTAAAATGGTTTATCTGGGGAAGGAACAGCCCTTTGAGCGTGGGATAACTTGCTCCGTTGGGAGTATTGACCACGAAACCACCACTTCTATAAGTGGGGGTAGTTCACTTATGTGGTATAATTTGTATATGCAAGATTAGGACTATGGCATCGCGAGGGTAGGACTTTTTCAAACAAAGAAAAGCATAGAATTGCTTAAGCCGTAGAACCGATGCCCAAGAAATCCTTAATGGGGCTAAGCAAACATAACTTTTTAAACAGCCTGAATATAAACATTTTATTATTATTAAAACCTTAAAAAGGAGGTATATTTATGGAAAAGATTAAAGTAAAACAAATGTCCCTTGAAGAGGCTAAAAAGCTTGGAATTGACAATTGGGGAAGATGGAGCTGTGGTGTTTCTAAATTCGACTGGGAATACGATGAGACTGAAACCTGCTATATTTTTGAGGGAGAGGTTATAGTTACAACTCCAATTGAAACTATAACTATAAATGAAGGGATGTTGGTTACATTTCCAAAGGGCTTAAAGTGCACTTGGGATGTAAAAAGGCCAATAAACAAGGCATATACCTTCCAAGATATTATTTAAAAGGCCTCAGTTATATACTAACTGAGGCTAAATTTTATGTGTATTTATCCAATTCAATATATCCCTTGAATTAAAATTACCACACGCTATATCTAAACCTAATTTAACAAGTTCCTCTTGTGTATATTTTATGTGTACATTATTGTATTCTAATAATACAAGCATAATATAAATTCCCATTCTTTTGTTTCCATCTATAAATGGATGATTGTTAATTATTGAAAAGCATATATTTGCACATTTCTCTTCAATGGAGGGATATAACTCTACTCCTTCAAAAGTCATTTTTGAGTTTTCTATAGCAGATTCAAGAAGTTCTATACTTCTTAATCCATAAGTTCCACCTGTTTTTTCAATCATTTTTTGATACATTTTTAGTATAAATGGTATTCCTATATATTTCATTTAGCTAACTCCCTAAAAGCATCTAAATTTTGCATAAGAATTTTGTTTGCTATATCTTCTAATTTTTCTTCTTCACTCATTGATTCTTTATTAAACTCTTCGTAATCTAATAAAATATATTTTGGTTTATTATTTTTTAATATTATGACCGATTTATCCCTTTCAACCATTTTTGCTATCCTTGAAAAGTTTTGATTAGCTTCTGAAATCGATACTAAATTTTTAGTATTTATTAACATACTTTCACCTCCACATCCTTCCTATATATTATATCATAGTTTAGGATAAATTTAACCTATATATTTAAGAAATTCGGTTAAATTTTGTGGTACTCCGCAGGCAAAGTTTTTGCACACATAGGCCTTAGGCTCTTTATTAATTTCTATATCTTTTATATGAGGTATTAGTTCATCTGCTTCGCTACTGTTTTTTGCAATTATTATTGCGTTTTTAATATATTTTTTTCTTAAAGTCTCTAAAAACTTGTCTATTTCAATTTTATCTTCTGCTGCAATCACAATATCTATAGGTTCTGAAAGGATTAAATCCTGTACATATAGTGAGAAGCTGTGGGCAGATTTAATTGCCTTTATCTCCCTTGCAAAACTGTTTAGAGTCTCTTTTGCTAAGTTTAGGTATTTTATATCACCTGTTATTCTATAGAGAAGATATAAAACATATGCTGCAACAGAGTTTCCAGATGGAACTGCACCATCGTATATTTCTTTGCTTCTTAGTATTAAATCAGAAGACTTTTCTGCATAAAAGAAGGCTCCCTTTTCTTTGTCCCATAATTTCTCAATCATCTTTTCAACTAAACCTACTGCCTCTTTTAAATATATTGTTTCAAAGGTTGCTAAATAAAGTTCTAAAAGGCCAAAGCTAAAAAAGGCATAATCGTCTATAAGTGGTTCATAGGTATATTCTCCATCTTTATACCTATGCTTTAGCCCTTTCTTTGAAAGGGACAGTATAAAATCTGCTGCTTTTTTTGCCATATCAATGTATTCAGCATTATTAAAAACAAAGCCTGCCTTTGAAAGGGCTGCAATCATAAGCCCATTCCAGTCGGTTAATATCTTTTCATCCCTTAGGGGCCTTATTCTGTTTTCCCTAAATTCAAATATTTTGTTTCTAATTTGATGTAGCCTATCCTTATATTCCTCAAAATGCTTTACTTTATATAGGATATTTTGGCCTGTTTTTTCACCTGTTGCCTCATCTTCAAAATTTCCCTCTTCCTTTATGTTATATACCCTCTTTACAATTTCAAACTCGTCTTCAGATAATATGTTTCTTAATTCATCATATGTAAAGGTATAAAACTTTCCTTCCACTCCTTCACTATCTGCATCCTCTGCAGAATAGAAGGCCCCCTCCCTTGAGGTTAAATCTCTTTTTACATATTCTATTACATTTTTTGCTACATCCTTATATCTTTCCTCTCCAAAGACTCTGTAGGCTTCAGTGTAGGCTAAAATAAGTAATGCTTGGTCGTAGAGCATTTTTTCAAAGTGGGGAAGCTTCCACTCTCTATCGGTTGAATATCTGTGGAACCCATAACCAACGTGGTCATAAATTCCACCCATCATCATTCCATCTAATGTTTTGGTTACCATCTCTTTTATGTCATCATCCTTTTTTTCGGCATATATATTCATTAAAAAAAGTAGGTTGTGGGGGATTGGAAACTTTGGTCTTTTGTTAAACCCTCCATAGAGCCTGTCAAATATGACTTCAAACTCATATACAGCCTCCAATACATCCTCCTTTGTTATTTCTCCTTTTTTATCTTCTTCGTTTAGTTTTGCAAGCTCTCTATAGAGTTTCTCTGATGAGTCTAAGAGTTTTTCCCTGTCATTTTTCCAAAGTTCATCTATCCTCTTTATTAAATCCTTAATTCCTATTCTATTATACATTGTTTCCTTTGGTATATATGTAGCTGAAAAGAAGGGTTTTTTATCTGCCGTCATAATTATAGTTAATGGCCAGCCTCCGTGCCCTGTCATCATTTGACAGTACATCATATATATGCTGTCTATATCTGGCCTTTCTTCTCTATCAACCTTTATGCAGATAAAGGTGTCATTTAGAAGCTTTGCAACCTCTTCATCCTCAAAGCTCTCCTTCTCCATCACGTGGCACCAGTGGCAGGTGCTGTAACCTATGCTTAAAAATATTGGCTTATCTTTTTCTTTTGCCACCCTAAAGGCCTCTTGTCCCCAGGGATACCAATCAACAGGGTTGTGGGCGTGTTGAAGAAGATATGGGGATTTTTCATTTATCAATCT
Source organism: Caloramator proteoclasticus DSM 10124 (assembly GCF_900129265.1). GTDB lineage: Bacteria > Bacillota > Clostridia > Clostridiales > Caloramatoraceae > Thermobrachium > Thermobrachium proteoclasticum. Next base: position 19,479 of record NZ_FQVG01000034.1, read on the forward strand.
ATTCATTTTTAATCACTCCCTCACATTTTTAAACATATTTTTCCCTGTTTTAATAAAATTAAAAATAAGAAAACAAAAGGTGGCAAACACCTTTTGTTTTCTTATTCAAGATATTTCTCTAATTCCTTTATATCCTTCATATCAATTATTTCAATTAAGATTATATCTATTATCTCTAAAGGCAAATTCCTTAATTTTCCTTTATATTCCTCTGGTATTTTACCAAACTTTTTTACAAGTAATTTAAGTATGGTTTCTATCTTCCCTTCCTTTAATCCTTCCTTTAATCCCTCTTCTCTTCCCTTTTTTATACCATCTTCAAAAATCATTCTTCCTATATCTGTCATCTCAAACACCTCCCATATACTCTTTTTAATTTCATCATTACCAAACTTGTTAAGCAGTGCAAATAACATACTAATACACTGAATTTTATTTTCGTTACTTTTAATTTGAGCTGCTGCCTTTATACAGTTTACAGCCCTTTGTGCCTTATCTATTTTACTACTCATCAAAGGGATAAAAGTTAGTTTTAGTATATCTACATCATCAAGATTATCTCCCTGTTCTATTTTTCGTTTTATATTTTCAAATATACTATCACCATCTAAACTACTCATATAAAATGTCTTTATAGAATATTTAATGCTCCCCATATTCAACTCTGACTTTACATCTTTTATATCAGATGAATAAATAACTATTGTTTCTATTTTTCTATTTTCTTTATACACAAAGGATGCATCATAGAACAAAAATCTTCTTAAATCACTTTCTTTATTTGTTGTTTGAAACTCAAAATGAATATAGCTTCCATCATCAGCATAAAAAATGTAATCAGTATAGTTTGTGTTAATCTCAATATTTTTAATTTCTGTGTTTGCTGGAGCTATTATTTTTTTGTCGATCCCAAAAAATTTTACTGCACTTTGGGCAAATAAATTAAGGGCATTTTTCATTACTGCATCTTCAATTTTATTATAATCCATATACACCCCTCTTTTCTATAGTGTATTTTTGTGGAAGTATTACCTTTACAAAACTATTATCTGCAATAAAAGCAAAATTATGCGAACATAAGTTCGTTTTTAGATAAGCAATAAAGGGCGGATGGCAATTTTTATGGGCTTATTTTCAAAATTTTCTTGATTTGTTATTTAAACTATGTTATAGTTAATTTTGAAATGTAAATTTATCCAAAATCAAATTTAAGGAAGGGAGGTTGTACTGATGATTAGAAGAATATTTTTATCAAACAAATTGAATATTTATATACCTTTGGTACAGCCTGACCTTAATGCGTCCAATTGAGCTTTTACCCTTTTGTAAATCCGGTCATAGGTTTTGTACCTATGGCCTTTTTTATTTGTAGTTGGAGGTGATAATATGTTTTTTAAATTTATGAAGGGATATAGGTTAAAATACATCTTTGCAAGTATATCCATCATAATTTCATCCTTTTTGTCGGTAATCATACCCATCATTATTAAAACAAGCATTGATTCTATTATAGGAGATAAAAAAATTGAAGGTCGGATTATACTATCTTTTTTTAACCTTCTTGGAGGAAGGGATTATTTAAGAGAACATCTTTATATTGTTGCCCTACTTATAGTTTTAATCACAGCACTTAATGGACTTTTTATGTATATAAAGGGAAAATGGGCAAATGAGGCTGCAGAGGCTACTGCCAAAAATTTAAGGGACAGCCTCTATAGCCACCTTCAAAGGATTTACTACAACTTTCACGTTGAGGCAAAAACCGGAGACTTAATTCAAAGATGTACATCAGACGTTGAAACAATAAAGAGCTTTTTGGCTGTACAGTTTGTTGAAATAGGAAGAACCGTTTTTATGGTTTTATTTATACTCTCTATTATGTTTTACTACAATGCTGCATATGCCTTAATTTCAATATCACTTATTCCCTTTATATTTGCTGCCTCCTATATATTCTTTAAGAAGGTAAAAAAGCAGTTTCAACTCTGCGATGAGGCAGAAGGCGAAATGTCTGCAGTACTTCAGGAGAATTTAACAGGTGTTAGGGTTGTTAAGGCCTTTAATCGTGAAGAGTTTGAAATTGAAAAGTTTGAAGAAAAAAATAGGACGTATAGGGATCTTCTTTTAAAGCTTATGAGGACCTTTGCCTACTTTTGGTCATCATCTGATGCTATGTGTATGCTTCAAACCTTCTTGGTTGTAGTGTATGGTGTTTATCTTGCATCAAAAGGAGCTATAACACTTGGAACACTTATAATATTTATTAGCTACATAGGTATGCTTCTTTGGCCAATAAGGCAGCTTGGAAGAATATTATCTGATATGGGTAAGAGCTTTGTTGCAATTGCGCGTATAAACGAGATTTTAAAGGAACCTATTGAAGATTTAAGCACTGGATTAACACCAAATATTGAGGGAAATATTGAATTTAAAAATTTATACTTCTCCTACAGGGATGGTAAGGATGTTTTAAAGGACATTACATTTAGTATAAAAAAAGGTGAGACGATTGCAATAATTGGGCCTACGGGTTCTGGTAAGTCCACCTTAGCATATCTATTACTTGGACTTTATGATTATAATAGAGGTTCCATTGAACTTGACGGTGTTGAACTTAAAAATATAAACAAAAACTACCTAAGGCAGAATATTGGACTTGTGTCACAGGACTGCTTTCTCTTTTCAAAAACTTTAAAGGAAAACATAGCAATTTCAACAAAAAATGTAGAGGATGAAAGAATATTTGAGGCAAGCAAAATTGCCGATATACACGATACAATTTTATCCTTCGAAAAGGGATATGAAACACAGATTGGTGAAAAGGGTGTTACATTATCTGGAGGACAAAAACAGAGGGTTGCAATTGCAAGGTGTGTTATAAAGGACTATAGGGTACTAATCTTTGATGATTCCTTAAGTGCAGTTGATACAGAAACTGAACAACATATAAGAAATAGGCTTAAAGAGAGGAGCAAAGATACCACAACAATTATAATAACCCACAGACTTACAACTGCCCACGAATGCGACAGGATAATTGTACTTGATAAGGGGACAATTATTGAAATGGGAAGCCACGACGAACTTATAAAAAAAGGTGGCTTCTACAGGAGGCTGTGGGATATTCAAAGTCAGCTTGATGAGGAATAAGGTGGTGATTTTATGGAGATTAGAGAACAGGAGTTTAAAAAGAATTTTGATTTACATCTGTGGAAAAGACTATTTGATTTTTTAAAGAAGTATAGAAATTCCGTATTCTTTTTAATTTTTGTTATGTTTGGGGTTGGAATCATAGATGCAACCTTTCCAATATTAAATAAATATGCAATCGATAATTTTGTTAAAAACAAATCCCTTGATGGTTTCTACAAATTTATATTAATCTATTTAACACTTATTGCAGTTCAGGTGTTTAATGTGTGGTGGCTTATTGCACTTGCTGGGAAGATTGATATGGGACTCTGCTATGATATCAGGAAAAGTGCCTTCAACAAGCTTCAAAGGCTCTCCTTCTCCTACTACGACAAAACACCCGTTGGCTGGATTATGGCAAGATTAACATCTGATGTTGCAAGAATTGGAGACACTTTGGCTTGGGGCATTGTTGATTTTATTTGGGGTATTGCAATTATGGGTTCCATTGTTGTATATATGTTTATTCTAAATGCAAGGCTTGCTCTTATAACCTTAAGCGTTGTACCCCTTCTTGCAGTTTTGAGCATCTATTTTCAGAAAAAGATTTTGTTTGAATACAGAAAGGTGAGAAGAATAAATTCACAGATAACAGGTGCATTTAATGAAGGCATAATGGGAGCAAAGACCTCAAAAATACTAAATATTGAGGATAAAAATATAGATGAGTTTAAGGGTTTGACAAGGAGTATGTTTTCATCATCCGTTAGAGCTGCTATTTTATCCTCAATCTATATGCCCCTTGTTATGACTCTTGGAAGCATCGGTACTGCCCTTGCTCTAAACTTTGGAGGAAGGAGCGTAATGCTAAATACTATAAGCTTTGGTACCCTTGCTGCATTTATATCATACTCTATTCAGTTTTTCGATCCAGTTAGAGAACTTGCAAGGGTTATGGCAGAATTTATTTCTGCACAAACTGCTGCAGAAAGAGTTATATCTCTAATTGATACAGAGGTTGAAATTAAAGATTTTGGAGAGCTGTCACAAATCAAAAAAATAAATGGAGATATTGAATTTAAAGATGTTTCTTTTTCATATAAGGATGGAGAGGATGTACTTGAGGATTTCAACCTTAAGGTAAAGGCAGGTCAGAGCATTGCACTTGTTGGCGAAACAGGATCTGGAAAAAGTACAATTGTTAATCTTTTGTGTAGATTCTATGAACCAACAAGAGGAAGTATTTATATAGATGGAATGGACTATAAGTCTATACCTCTATCAAAGCTTCATTCAAGCCTTGGATATGTACTTCAAACACCGCATCTTTTTAGTGGTACAATAAAGGAAAACATTCAGTATGGTAATTTAAATGCAAGTTTTGAGGAGATTATTGAGGCGGCAAAGCTTGCCAATGCCCACGAATTTATTATGTCCCTTGAAAAGGCTTATGATACAGAGGTTGGTGAAGGGGGTTCTAAACTATCTGTTGGACAAAGACAACTTATATCAATTGCAAGGGCTATTGTTGCAAACCCAAGCATATTTATATTAGATGAGGCAACCTCCTCTGTAGACACTGAAACAGAACATATGATACAGCAGGCAATTTCAAAGGTTTTAAAGGGAAGAACAAGCTTTATAATTGCCCATAGACTCTCTACAATAAAATCTGCAGATAGGATACTTGTGATAAAGAATGGAAAGATTATTGAAGATGGAAGCCACAGAGAGCTTATGAAAAAGAGGGGATACTATTACAGGCTTTATACAAATCAGTATATATTAGAGCAGGAGAAAAAAATATTTGGGTAAACTAAGGCTCTATGAATTACTTCATAGAGCCTTAGTAACTTATATTTTTATTTACTGTACATCTTTATACGGTCTAAAACTCTTTGTGCATCCTTGCCGGTTAATGGAGTTGGTTGATAGTTATTTCTATATTTTACGGATGATACAGAGCAAGGTATTATTTTATAGGATTTACTATCAACAAGTTTGCCTTCTTTAAATTTGAAGGTTTGTTGGTATATAAATGTATCTTTATCAAAGGGATTTTTGTTTCCTCCAAAACAGAAGTTTCCCAAACTATATATTATTTTTTTACCCTTATACTCCTCTATTCCTTGAATTACGTGTGGATGATGTCCTAACACCAAGTCTGCTCCACAATCTATTGTAAATCTTCCCAAACTCTTTTGTGTTTCATTTGCATAGTAATTTTTCTCTTCTCCCCAGTGGAAATTCACTATAACAACGCTTGCTCCCTTTGATTTTAAATATTTTATATCGTTTTTTATTGTATTTCTTAATGCTTTTGAGTCTATTCTACCACTATATCCTAAAAGTCCAAGCTTAATTCCCTTTACCTCAACTATTGTTCTATTTTCTCTTCCAAAGTATTTTATTCCACTCTTTTCTAAATAGTACATAGTATCTTTATAGCCTTTTACTAAATAATCGTATGTATGATTGTTGGCAAGGTTTACTGCTTCGATGTTGCCTTGTTTTAATATGTTTGCAAACTCTGGCAGTCCCTTAAATTTATAATCTTTTTCTGCCATTTTTGTAGCATTAGTTAAAGTCCCCTCAAGATTTACTATCGTTAAATCGTCCTTTTCAAAAATATGCTTTACATTTTTAAAGAAGTATCCATAGTTTTTATTTTGCTTATAGAATTCCTCCATAAAAGAATATTTATATCCTCTACTTAAATCTGAACCTAATGTGCAATCACCTGCTGCAGATATTGTAATTTCAACTACTTCATTTTGTTCCTGTGAATTGTTATTATTTTGTGCAAAGGCTAAGTTAAAGTTTAAAAAACACAATAATGACAATAAAATTAATGCAAATTTGATTTTTTTGTTTTTCATATTTTCCAACTCCTAACAATCAAAGTATTCAATTAAAATTTTATCTAAAATAAATCAATCGCCATTTTTTATTATTTCTACATCATCTGCTGGATAAAGTTTTAAGCTAATCTCTCCTGCTGCATCCCTACCTACAAACTTTATCCTACCTTTTCCCTTTACAACATCTAAATCTACGCTTCCCTCAAGAGTGCCTTCTAAAATTTTTGTTATGTTATTGTTAGCATCTATGAATACAACTTTAAAATTTCCCCTTTTTATTTTAGAATTAAAATCTATTTTTATTTTCGAATTATTTTGTGCCTCAACATAGTATATAGTCTCCATACCGGTAAAGCTTCCGAATTTTATTGTTGTTTTGTTGTTAACAGTCATCCCACTTCTTAATCCATAGGTATAGCTGTCCCCATCAGATACTATCTTCTTATCGTCATCGTATAGACTCCTTTGATATGCTGTACCTTTACACCCAGCTGTAAATAGAAGAATTAAAATGGATATTAAAAGTATGATATATTTATTTTTTGACCTTTCCATAAATAACCTCCCTATTATAAAATATATAACATTATATATTATAAACTTAATTAGGTAAATATTACATAGTTTTTTATATATTACCTTATTTGCTTTGGTAATTATAGGGAGTTTTTATAAAAATATTCATTTTTTATAAATCATATGCCTTTGGGGTTTTATTGTTACGTCTGTTACCACAATGCCTTCCCTTTGGGATAAAATGAAATCAACAAAAGCTGCTACTTCTTTAGCTTCTATGTAGGTATCCTCTTCTTGTCCCTCTTTAAAATTTGCACTTCTATAGAAGTTTGTCTTTGTCATATCTGGATGAATTGTTATAACCTTTACTCCATATTTTCTAACTTCATCAAATAGGCTATTTGCAAAATGAGTAAGCCCTGCCTTTGTTGCTGCATAAGCACAGCCATAGGTACTCGATTTTTTAGCAGTTATTGAAGATATGTTTATTATATACCCTTTATTTTTCTTCAAATCCCTAAGAAGCTGTTGTGTTAGAATAAGTGGTATTTCTAAATTAGTCTTTACCATTTCATCTATCTTTTTAGGATTTAATTCTTCGTGGGGACCAAAATATCCAACTCCAGCGTTATTTACTAATACAAAAACCTCTTCTTTTTTTCGTATTTCCTTTACTTTTTTACACAAAACATCTATATCCATTAAATTGCAAACTACCTTTATAAAATTTTCATTTTCATAATCTACCTTTGAAAAATCTCTACCAAATCCATATACTTTAAAGCCCTTTTCTATTAAAACTTTGCTTATTTCAAAGCCTATTCCCGAGGATGCTCCTGTTACAATAGCCGCCTTCATCCTATCATCCCTTCATATATATATTTTTTCTTTTTCAACATACCTTGCAATTAAGCCATAAACATATCCTATCATATTCCTTGAAAGTTCCTTGTCATAGCTACAAACTCCCTCTACAGTATCATAGGGGAAATTTAAAACAATTGAATCTGGCCTTTGTTTTCTCATCCTTTTTAGATAATCCTTTGAAACCCTAAATAGACCAATACTTACATCATATATTTTATCTGCATCTATATTACTAAAAACTTCTTCTATCAAATCTCTATACTCATCTCTCCAATTTTTAATATACAAAATTGGGTCAAAACAAAGCCTCACTCTAAAGCCCCTATCTAATGCTTCCTTTATGCTTTTAATTCTTCTTTTTAAATTTGGGGTTCTATGTTCATACTTTTGTATTACGCCCTCTGGAGAAAGTGTCCAAGCTAATATTATATTATCTTGGGGCTGAATGTGCTTTATTAAATTAAAATTTGCACTTTTTGTTCTTATTTCTATTGTTAAATCACTATTTTCCTTTGCAAATTCTATAAATTTCTTTACATAATTTGTAAGTCCTTCTAAGGCCAAAAGGTCTGTATCATAGGATATGCAAAGATATAAAGGATGCATACTTAAAAGTCGGTTTATCTCTTTAAAATAGTCATCTAAATTAACAAAAATAACAATATTTGCGGATGTGTACATACCTTGTAGGTAGCAGTACTCGCAGTCATATATGCAGTTCATCATAATTGATGTATAGTAAAAATGCTTGTTTCCAAAATCCTCGCATACATCTGCACCCTTATATATCAAATTGTTCTGTTTTACCGCAAGAATGAGCTTTGGACTCTTCTTTTGAAGATAAAAATCCTGATTTGCTCTTGAGAATATGTCCTTGTAATGCTCTATCTCTATTACTTTTGATTCCTTAAACCTTTTTAAAATTTCCTTTGTCAATTCATATTCCATCGCCCTTTTTTCAACATAAATATGGGAAAAGGCTCTATTTAATAATCCTTCTTTTAAGCTCTGCAAGATGCATCTTCCCTTCATTTTTTGATTTACATTCTATTTTTAAATATATATCTATAAGTTCTGTTATATCGTTGTCTAATAGTTTGTGATAAATCATAAGCTGCCTAAACTCATTTTCCATTGTAGCAGACATCTTTAGGTTTTCTGATACTTTTTTTATAAGTTCCTCTTCGGCCTGTGTTAGAACTTGCCTACTTTTGATAAAATTGTCTTTTATGTAATTTATCCATTCTATCACTCTATGTATATTTTTTTCTACAACTTTTAATACAAAATCCCTATCTATATTTTCTGTGCTTTGATAGTCAGATACTACTTTTATAAACATTATTTGGTGAGGCTTAAAAAATACCGATGCTGCCTGATATAAAGAAGAGGCCTCCATATCAACTAAAAGTTCATCAGACTCCCCTTCATTAGCAACCTTTGAAAAAGTTTCAATACTACCCTCCTTAAAGGGATGCTTAAAAAGTAGGTCGGAATAATAGGTAAACTTGGTATCGTTATCGGTTATTTTGCTACATAAAAATACTTCTCCCTGCTCAATTTGCTTATCTTTTGTACCACATACGCCAAAGTTTATATAGAGGTCATTTTGGGTAATTTCCTGTCTTGATAAAAGATAAGTTAAGGCAACTGCAGACTTTACTTTACCAACACCCGTTATTATTAATGTAACTTCATCGTTTTTAAAAACCTCAAATTTATTTATGCTGTTATCTCTTTTTAAGCCTAATCTTTTTATTATTTCCTGTGCCTCTATGTACATTGCAGTTGATATGTATATCATCTTTGATACCTCACTTTTTAAATGGCATCCGTATAACTTATAACTTTTTGTATTATATATCCAATTCATATTATAATATAAATTTAAACAAATAGAAATTTATAAAGGTTGTTAATTGTATTTTTAAAAATTTCATATTATTTAAAATAATAATATCGATTGAATAAACGTTAATAAAAAGGTTCTATAATAAATGTTGGGGCGTAGCCCCAGCATATTTTTTTACAAAAAAATATGCACCTGTTTTAGATGCCTGGTAAAATTAAATTAACTACAAAAATATTACCTGAAAGGAGGCATCCTACAAGTGCACACTAATAATTGTATCAAAAATTTACTTGGTTTTAAAGATGTTATTATAACAAAAGTACTTGATAATGTTTGCTATGAAATTTATTTAGAAATGAAAAAGAAGCCTCATACTTGTCCTCGTTGTAATTCTGAAACTCGTAGAGTTCACGACTATAGAATTCAACGTGTTAAACATCTTCCTTTTTTCTTAAAA
>NZ_FQVG01000028.1 GCF_900129265.1 Caloramator proteoclasticus DSM 10124
TGAACTCTACGAGTTTCAGAATTACAACGAGGACAAGTATGAGGCTTCTTTTTCATTTCTAAATAAATTTCATAGCAAACATTATCAAGTACTTTTGTTATAATAACATCTTTAAAACCAAGTAAATTTTTGATACAATTATTAGTGTGCACTTGTAGGATGCCTCCTTTCAGGTAATATTTTTGTAGTTAATTTAATTTTACCAGGCATCTAAAACAGGTGCATATTTTTTTGTAAAAAAATATGCTGGGGCTACGCCCCAACATTTATTATAGAACCTATTAATTTTGATTATGTATTTCAAAAATAATTTTGTCTATATAAACAAAAAATATTTAAATAATGTGTAACATAAATAGAAAAAAACGTTTAAAATTGGTATAATAATAATTTGTGATTATATGATATGAGGTGAAAATATGCTGGCCAATATGGTATTGGAAAAAATAATTGATAAAATGCAGAATGCATTTGCATACCATAAAATAATATACGATGAAGCTAAAAATCCAGTTGATTATGAGTACATATATGTGAATAAATCCTTTGAGGAATTAACAGGTTTAAAAAAGCAGTATGTTATTGGTGCAAAGGTGACAGAATTGATTCCTAATATAAAGGAGAGTAGCTTCAACTGGATTGAATATTATGCAAAGATAGCAGAAAACGAAACAGAGGACCATATTGAGCAATACTTTGATATATGGGATAGATGGTATAGAATTGATGTATTCTCTCCTGAAAAAGGCTACTTTGCTACCTTATTTAATGATATTACAGATATAAAGAAGACCACAGAATCCTTAAGAGAACAGAAGGAAGTTTTAAACCAGATAACAGAAAATTTAGAAGAAGCAACATTTTTACAAGATGTTAATACTAAAGAGGTTATATATGCAAGTACAGCCTTTGAAAAAATCTATGAAATGAGTATAGAAGAGATGAAGAAGGATGTACAAAAGTGGAAACAGATGGTTCATCCTGATGATTATGAAAAAGTACAAAAAAGATATAATATGGATGTAACTCTTAAGGAAATGTATGAAAAGGGTATATTTGTAGAAAAGTTTAGGATTATAACTAATTCAGGGAAGTTAAAGTGGATTAAATCAAAGTTTTTGCCTATAAAAAATGAACAAGGTGAAATAATAAGAGTTGTTGGAATAGAACAAGATATAACAAGGGATATTGAAAATAAATTAGAAATAATTAGGCAGAAGGTAAAGGCAGAAAATTTAGCAATGAGGGATTATTTAACTAATCTATATAATAGACGTGCTTTTTTCCAGTTGGCTGAAGAAAGATGTAAAAAAGCAAAATGTAAAGATAATAATTTAGTTTTGGTAATGGCGGATATAGATAAGTTTAAAAGTATAAATGATAATTTTGGTCACGATGTTGGAGATTTAGTATTGAAGAATTTTGCAGATGTATTAAAATCTTCAGTTAGAGGAAATGATATAGTTGCAAGATTTGGTGGTGAAGAATTTATAATTCTTTTAAATGACATTGATGTGGAACAGGCCTATAAAAGAATTGAAGAAGTTAGAAAAAGAATAAGTGAAACAGAAATAACGGTTTTAGATAAAAAAGTTAAGTATACCGCAAGTTTTGGAATAAGCAAAGTGAATTGTTGTGGCTTTAAATATTTTGAAGAAGCAATAAAAAGAGCAGATATAGCCTTATATAGAGCAAAAGAAAATGGTAGAAATAGAGTTGAAATAATAGATTGATTTTAATTTTTCAAAAAAATATATATTTAAAAAGTTGGGTAAATTTGTTAAAATATAGTTGATGATTTTATTTGGTCTGGGGTGTTGCAAATGGATGGTGAATTCTTTAGACGGATAGTTAGTCGAATGCAGAATGCTTTAGCATATCATAGGATAATATATGAAAATGGACAAGCTGTAGATTATGAATATGTATATGTAAATAAGGCCTTTGAAGAGTTAACTGGACTTAAAAAAGATTATATAATAGGTAAAAGAGCAAGTGAAATAAAAGATAATCAATTTGTTGTATGTAATAATTTGAAGCTCTTTTCAGAGGTTGCAACTAATGGAACAGAGGATAAAATAGAACAATATTTTGATGTATGGAAAAGATGGTATAGCATAGATGTTTTTTCACCAGAACAAGGGCATTTTGGACTTCTATTTACAGATATAACAGATATAAAAAACTTAACATCAAGTCTTTCAGAGCAAAAGGAAGTAATGAAGCAGATTACAGAAAACTTAGAGGAAATAACATTCCTAATGGATGTTAAGACAAAGGGGATTATATATACAAGCAATTCTGCAGAAAAATTTACAGGAATACCTATAGAGGCTTTCTATGCAGATTCTAATATATGGTTGTCGTGTATCTATAGTGAAGATAGGGACAGGGTTATAAACAGACTTCAACTCATCAAATTGATTGATTACTTTAGATATTATAATACATATATTGAAGAGTTTAGAGCAGTGGACTGCAAAAAACAAATAAAATGGGTAAGGCTAAAATGTATGCCTATAAAAAATGAATATAACGAACCAATTCGAATAGTTGGTATCATTCAGGATTTTACTAAGGAAAAAAATGATAGAAATGAAATAATTAAGGCAAAGCAAAAAGCTGAAAAATTAGCTATGTTTGATTACTTAACAAGGGTGTATAATAGAAGAGCCTTTTTTGTACGTGCAAGAGAAGAGTTTTCAAGGGCAAAAAGGTTAAAAAAACCAGTAGCTGTAATTCTAACTGATTTAGATAAGTTTAAAACTATAAATGATACATATGGACACGATGTGGGAGATTTAGTATTAAAGGATTTTTCTAAGACAATAAAGAGTGCTGTTAGAAAATATGATGTTGTAGCAAGATTTGGTGGAGAAGAGTTTGTAATTTTATTAAGTGGTGTTGACCTTGAGGATGCTTATAGGAAGGCTGAGAATTTAAGAAGAGTAATTGAGCAAAATAGAGTGTATTCAAAGAAATTTAATTTACACATAAATTATACTGCAAGTTTTGGTGTTGCAGCCTTTGAGCCAAGAAAGGATTTAGCATTAGAAGATTTAATCACAAATGCTGATAGGGCATTATATAAGGCAAAAAATTCAGGTAGAAATAGGGTAGAATGCTTATAAGGACAGTTTGGAAGTATCCTAAGACTGTTGAAAAAATAGCCCCATGAAGGATTTCTTAGGCATTCGTTCATTTCGCAAAGCAATTCTAAGTTTTTCTTTGTTTGAAAAAGTCCTACCCTCGCGATGCCATCGTCCTGATGGCCGCTCGGCTCGGCACGTCCTGTGCCGAATTACGGACTTTTTCAAAATCAAAAAGCAAGAATTGCTAAAGCTCATGAAAGAGCCTATTGAAATCCTTTCATGGGGCTTTTTCAGATTTTATCTAACAATTAGGTTTGCCAACAATCTTAGGACAGGTTGGAATTGTTCTTATTTTTTTATATTTTTATATGCTAAATTATTAGGAAATTTAGAATTAATTCTTTAAATTTCTAAAAAATGTGGTAAAATATAAATTGACATAAACTTTCCCCTATGCGTTTTATTTTTTCTTTTGCATAGGGGCTTTTTTTATCTCTTTAAAATTTATTCATAATTAAGAATAAGTTTATAAACGATATTTTCTGAAAAATATTGACATTTGAAATAGTTTGTACAATAATATAATTAAGAAAACCTTTTCTATAAGGGGGAGTTATTATGGAAACTACAGTTTTAGATGTTGACTTAAAAAAAGAATACTTATTTGAGGGAAATGATGAGGGGTGTCTTGTTATTCACGGGTTTACAGGAACTCCAGCAGAGCTTAGGCTTCTTGGAGAAAGGCTCAATTCTAAGGGATATACTGTATATGGCGTAAGATTAAAGGGCCACGGAACAAATGTTGAGGATATGGAGAAATGCACATATAAAGATTGGATAGATTCTGCAATTGAAGGATACAATCTTTTAAAGAAAAGATGTAAAAAGATTCACGTAATAGGCCATTCTATGGGTTCACTTTTGGCACTTTACATTGCTGAAAACTATGAAGTTGATAGCGTCTCAGCTTTAGCACCGCCACTTTTTAATAAGAACAAAGCTGCTAACTTTGCATTTATTATAAAGTACTTTATGCGTTATAGTGAGTGGGAACCAAGAGAGAGACCAGAGGAAGAAATGAAATATTTACTTGGATATAATAAGGTACCAATAAAGTCTGTTGATGAGTTTAATAAGCTAAATAAAGTAGTAAGGAAGAATCTCTCAAAGATTGAGGCTCCACTTTTAATAGTTTATTCTACAAATGATGAAACGGTTGAACCAAGAAGTGCAGATTATTTAAACAACAGTGCAAAAAGTAAATTAAAGAGAATATGTAAATTAGAGAAGTCAGGTCATAATATAACAGTTGAGTGTGAAAGAGAAGATTGTTTTAAGGCTGTTTTAGAATTTTTATCTGAAATAAAATAAGGGGGATATTTTTATGAAGAAGAAGTTTGTTCCATATATTGTTGGACTTCCTAATTTGGGGGTTGGTCTGCTTTGGGCTATGAATATGTCAGTTATTCCGTTATTTGTATCGAAACTCAATGTATCAAATGCACAGCAGGGGCGTTTAATTTCAATGGGTGCCTTTACGGGTATATTTGTTCAATATTTAGTTGGTCTTTTAAGTGATAGAAGTAACTTTAAAATGGGAAAGAGAAAGCCATTTATGATAATGGGCTCAGTTCTTGCGGCGTTATTTTTAATTCTGTTACCTTATACAAATACCTATATGACAGCCTTTATGTTAGCATTTTTATTCTATTTCTTCTTAAATTTTTATCAAGGTCCATATTATTCATTGATTCCAGAGGCTGTAGATGAAAAGGAGCTTGGACTTGCAAATGGTTTTGCAAGAGTTGTAAGTGTAATTGGAAGTGCGATTATATTTATGTTAGGCCCAAGTCTTTGGGAAAAGAACTATAAATATCCATTTTATCTTGGAGCAATTTTAGGCCTTGTTACTGTTGTAATAACTGTATTCTTAGTTCGTGAAGATACTTCAAAGTATGAAAAACCTAATAAGGTTTCCTTTGATTTTATAAAGTTCCCATCAGTATTAAAACTATATCTTTCAGTATTTATGGTTTATATGTCCTTTGGATTTATTACGCCTTTCTTTGTAAAATATTGTACAACAAACTTAAATATATCAAACTCAGATGCTAATAATGCTCTACTAATATTAACACTTGCTGGTGCTGTATTTGCAGTTCCTATTGGAAAGCTTGCAGATAAAATAGAAAAGAGAAAGGTTCTCCTACTTGGAGTTGTATTATTTGCACTATCCCTTGCATTAGGCACATTTGTAAAGAATAAGACAGCACTTTTTGCTATAATGGCTGTTATTGGCATTGGATTTATAGCAATTCAAATAACAACTTATTCTATACTTGCAGAGATAGTTCCACCAGAAAGATTAGGTGAATTTATGGGTATGATGAACCTATTTATATCATTACCACAATTTTTAGCAAACAATATAATGGGATTTATGCTTGATAGGTTTGGATATGGAGTATTTTTCCCAACTGCAGCAGTAGCAATGGTTATAGCAGGACTAATAATATTAACATCAAGATTCAATAAATATATAAGTAAAGGAATTTCATCATCATTATAAAAAGTTGGGCCTTTAGCCCAACTTTTTTACTTTAGCACCACTAACTTTTTTCCATCTGATTCTAATATCTGAATTTTATCTTGTTTCAAAAGAGAGTCAATTATACCTTTAACCATTTTCTTTGAATCAAGAACTGTCATTACTTTTCTACTCCAAAACACTTTTGCTGTAACACCTTCTATTTCCCTTTCAAGTTCTTTATATGTAGCAGATTTGTTTTTAGATAGATACTTTAATATTTTATCCCTGCATTTTATGTATAATTTGTTTGTTAACTCAGTAGGCAGATAATATTCCTTTGCACGTCCATATATGATTAAAAAAGCTGTAATTAGAGCGATTGATAATACATAAATTACGTATTTCATAATATTCCTCCTTTAAACTATAGTCATAATAAAAAGTGACTATAATTTATTTGTTAATAGGTTCCACATTGGTGTTAATACCAATGTGGAACCTAACTTAACTAATTATAAACTCTTTGTTTTATTAACTTGTTTTGTTTCTTTTTTGTCTTTTAATACAAAGTAAGCTAAACTTAAAGCAACAAGTAGGAATAATATTAGAGCACCCCATCTTCCTAAAACAGGATTCTTTAAACTGAAATCAATTTCAAAGTATGCAAAGAATGCTAAAATTACGCCCATTAAACCTTCACCAGCAATTAAGCCTGATGAGTAAAGTATACCCTTTTCAACTTTTTCTTTACGTTCACCTTCATCCTTTATCTTCTTGTCTACTATGCCTCTTACAATTCCACCAACCATAATTGGAGTTGACAAGCTAATTGGTAAATATAGTCCTATTGCGACAGGAAGTGATGGAATCTTAAATAGCTCAAGCATTAATGAAATAAATACACCCATAAATACAAGGTTCCAAGGAAGGTTTCCATCCATAATACCTTCAATTACAAGTTTCATAAGAGTAGCCTGTGGAGCACTTAATTCCTTTGAACCGAATGTATATGCCTGATGAAGCATAATTAATATAAATCCTATTATAGCAGCTGAAGCAAGAACTCCTATAAGTTCTCCAATCTGTTGTTTCCAAGGAGTTGCACCAACAAGGTAACCTGTTTTTAGGTCCTGTGATATATCACCGGCTATTGCAGCAGCAGTGCAGACAACAGCACCAATAATTAAAGCAGCAATCATTCCTTCCTTACCATTATATCCAACTGCCTTTAGTATAACTGTTGAGAAAAGAAGTGTAGCAATAGTCATACCTGATACTGGGTTTGAAGAACTACCAACAAGACCAACTATTCTTGATGAAACAGTTACAAAGAAGAAACCGAAGATAGCAATAAGTACAGCACCCCATATTTTAACAGGAATTTGAGGAAGTACCGCCATAAGTACTATTAAAACAATTATACCAGCTATAACAAATTTTGGATTTAAGTCTGTGTCTATCCTTTCAATAATACCTGCTGTCTTCTTACCATATCCCTTCATTGCTTGTCTAAATGAATTTACAATTGTAGGTATAGCCTTGATTAAGCTAACTATACCTCCAGTTGCAACTGCACCAGCACCAATATATCTTATGTAGTTTTTCCATATACCTCCAATACCAAGTTGTTTAATTGGCACTGAAGCTGGGAATATTGGATCGTTAATGTATTGACCAAAGAAATATATTGCAGGAATTAATACAAGCCATCCTAAAATTGCACCACCGAGCATATACGCAGAAATTTGAGGTCCTACTATAAAACCAACACCAAGTAACGCAGGATATACATCCATTCCTACCATTGCACCTTTATATTTTGGTATTTCAAAATCTATTGAAGTTGGGAATAACATAAATCCATCGCCAGCAAGCTTATAGATAAGTCCAACTAATGCACCAATAAATACATAGATTGCACCTGTTCCGCCTTCTTCACCTGCAACTAAAACTTCAGCACAGGCAACACCCTCTGGATATGGAAGTTTTCCGTGTTCTTGTACTATTAAATATCTTCTAACAGGAATCATAAATAGAACACCAAGAGCACCACCAACAAATGTTAATATACCCATTGTTAAAACACTTGGAGCCTCACCCCATAGGAATAGAGCAGGAATTGTAAAAATAGCACCTGCAGCAAGAGATTCACCAGCGGAAGCTATTGTTTGAACCATATTGTTCTCAAGTATTGATTTTCTTCTTAAAAGAACTCTAACAATTGCCATAGAAACAACAGCAGCTGGAATTGAAGCAGAAACAGTCATACCTACCTTAAGTCCAAGATATGCATTTGCGGCACCAAATAGAGCAGAAAGTAGAACGCCAAGGATGATTGATAGTACTGTGAATTCAGGCATCTTCTTTTCTGACGGAACATATGGCACATACTTTTGTCCATCTTTTAGTCCGTATGCTCCATCAGGAAGTCCTTTTCTTGACATAAAAAACCCCTCCCCATTTTAAGATTTTTATATTAAAATTTTATTTCTATAAAATCATTTTAATTCCTTCTAAATTTTTACTTAACTTTTTTTAACAAAATTAAACGTGTTTATTGTTTGAATTAAGATTATGGTTTAAAATTTAATAGGGGTGATTTATATGCTAAGGAGCTTTATAAAATACTATAGACCACATATTGGACTTTTTATATTAGATATGGTTTGTGCGGTTTTGATTGCGGCAACAGACCTTATATACCCTATGATAACAAGAAGAATGATAAATAATATAATTCCTTCTAAAAACATTTCATTAATCTTGAATATTGGAATTGTACTTCTAATTCTTTATATACTAAGAATGGTATTTGAATATATTGTAGGATATTATGGACACGTTTTGGGTGTTAGAATGGAATATGATATGAGAAGAGATATGTTTTCTCATATACAGACATTACCTATTAGTTATTTTGACAACACAAAGACAGGTCAAATAATGTCGAGGATTGTAAATGACTTGAATGAAATATCGGAACTTGCACATCACGGGCCTGAGGACCTTTTTATTTCAACTCTTATGATACTTGGTTCGTTTATTCTACTATTAAGACTTAATGTAAAATTAACCCTAATAGTTTTTACAATAATACCTTTTATGATATATTTCACTATTGTATATAATTCTAAGATGAGGAGAAATTTTAGAAAAATAAGAGAAAGTTTAGCGGATGTGAATAGCAGATTAGAAGATTCAATATCAGGTATAAGAGTTGTAAAATCCTTTACTAATGAAGAATATGAAATTGATAAATTTGATGATGGTAACACTCAGTTTAAAAATTTAAGAACAAAGTCTGTAAAATACATAGGAATACTTCACGCTGGAATTAACTTTTTTTCAAATATATCAACTCTATCTGCACTAATTGCAGGTGGATACTTTGTAGCAAAGGGACAAATTGAAGTAGGAGATTTAGTTGCTTATCTACTCTATATAGGTCAATTTTTACAACCTGTAAAGAGATTAGCACAGTTTGTTGAGCAGTATCAAAGAGGAATGGCTGGATTTAAAAGATTTTATGAAGTTATGAATACAAAGCCAGATATTTTTGATAAAGAGGACGCAGTTGAGATAAAAAATGTAAGAGGAAAGGTTGAATTTAGGAATGTTAGTTTTAGTTACAACAATAAAAATACAGTTTTAGAGAATATTAATCTTAAGGCAAATGCAGGTGAGAGCATAGCAATTGTTGGCCCATCTGGTGTTGGCAAAACAACACTTTGCAGTTTAATTCCAAGGTTTTATGATGTAGATAGTGGAAGTATTTATGTTGATGATATAAACATAAAGGATATAAAACTAAAGTTTTTAAGGCAAAACATAGGTATTGTTCAGCAGGATGTTTTTTTATTTGCAGGAACGATACGTGAAAATATAGCCTATGGTAAATTAGATGCAACAGAGGAGGAGATAATAAATGCAGCTAAGGCAGCAAATGCCCACGATTTCATTATGGAGCTTGAGGATGGATATGATACATATATAGGTGAGAGGGGAGTTAAACTATCAGGAGGACAAAAACAGAGGATATCCATAGCAAGGATGTTTCTTAAAAATCCACCAATTTTAATATTAGACGAAGCCACATCATCCCTTGATAATCAGAGTGAGGCTATAATTCAAAAGTCAATAGAAGAACTATCAAAAAACAGAACAACCTTCATAATTGCCCATAGGCTTGCAACTGTAAAGAAGGCAAAGAGAATAATAGTTCTAACAGAAAATGGAATAGAGGAAGAGGGAACCCATAGTGAGCTTATGCAGAAAAAGGGAGTTTACTACGAACTATACAAGACACAATTTGAATAGGATAGGCTTTATGCCTATCCTACGGATTGTTAACAAACCCACTTGTATACTAAAGCATGAAAAAGCCCCATGAAAGGATTTCAAAATGGCATATTTCATGAGCTTTAGCAATTATTGCTTTTCGACTTTGAAAAAGTCCGTAATTCGGCACAGGACGTGCCGAGCCGAGCGGCCATCAGGACGATGGCATCGCGAGGGTAGGACTTTTTCAAACAAAGAAAAGCTTAAAATTGCTTAGCGAAATGAACCGATGCCCAAGAAATCCTTCATGGGGCTAATCAATATATAACTTTTTAAACAGCCTGATAGGATAGTCTTATGCCTATCCTAATGCTACATCAAGAACCATCATCACTATAAATCCTATTAACGTCATAATGCTTATAAGTCCTTCGTTTCCTTCCGACTGTGATTCTGGTATAAGCTCCTTTACAACAACATAAATCATTGCACCAGCTGCAAAGGATAGGGCATAAGGTAGTATAGCCCTTATATACACAACAAGATAAGCACCGATTACAGAAGAGATGGGTTCTACAAGAGCAGATGCCTGACCATACATAAAACTTTTAAAGGAGGACAATCCTTCTCGTTTTAAAGGCAGAGAAACTGCAGCACCTTCTGGAAAGTTTTGTATTCCTATACCAATAGCAAGAGAAACTGCTGCAGCAAGAGCTGCTGCACTATACCCAAAGTTTAAGGCACCAAATGCAACTCCTATTGCAAGGCCTTCAGGAATGTTGTGTAGTGTTATAGCAAGTATAAGTAAAAACATTCTTCTCCAAATATTTTCTTCTTTTGTTTCTTTTTTGTGTATTTTACCAGCTAAAAAGTCTGTTAATCTAATAAATAAGCCTCCAAACAAAAAACCAAATGCAGTTGGGAAAATAGGGTTATATCCTAATTCATCTGCAAGTTCTATTGCGGGTGAAAGAAGTGACCAAAAGCTTGCTGCAATCATAACACCTGCTGCAAATCCCATCATACTATTTAAAATTTTTTTGTTGACATCCTTAAAAAAGAATACAATAGATGCACCAAGAGCAGTAATAAGCCAAGTAAAAAGTCCTGCTAATAGTGCAAGTAATAAAGGAGAAAAATTATTTAATGCATTCAAAATACCACCCCCTATTAATTTAGAATATTTAGAAGGGGTGGTTTTTGTTACACAAAAAATAAAAAGCAAAGAGCACATAACAATCTACCTTGCACCAACATAGATGGTTTATTACCCAACTGCAATCTCTCGACTGCAATAGAGCAGTTTGCCACCTAAGCAGATGGCTCGTTCGACTATAAAGGATATCTAATTAGCTATATACAACCTTTCGGCTGTATATAACCAAGTTTCGTGTGGGCCCCAACACGAATATCAACACCCTTTATAATCTTAGCTCGACCCTTTAGGATAGATTGGAACCATATTATAATCATATGATGAATATACGACTATAATATAGCTTTTCTCAACCCTAAAGAATCTTCCCTCCGACTATATATAAGCCCAAATAGATGGACCTATATATAATCTTTGGTCGACCTATATACACCCCTGCCAGGGAGCATATATAGATCTTAGCTCAACTGTTATATACCCTTTGCTTATATTAATAATATTTCCTCAAATTTAAAATCCTATACGTAAATATAAAAGCTATTGGGGCTGATTGCCCAATAGCTTTATTTTTTAATATATATATGGTGTTAAAGTATATTTTTGTGTATTACTGTATGATCCATTATATCCTATAACTAAAATATAATAATACCCTGTGTATTTTGCTTTATATACAATTCTTTCCGATGATCCATATCCGTTTTCTGAGTAGGCTACTAATGTGCCAGATTGATTATATAGGTATAAGTCGTAATCCCCAGGAACATTAGTTAAATTAATATCTACATATTTACCATTATTCACATAAATTTTATAAAAATCTTTATCTGAAGGAGTAAATATATATGATGAATAACTTGTGGAAGAATATACTCTATATGCTTGGGAAATAGTATCGTTAGGTTCATATAAATCAGTTGTTTGATAAATGCCAACTTGATCAAATGCCCAACCGACAGCTTGAGCTTCGGTACTATTTGTACCATACAAATCTTTAGCTGACTGTATTAATCCCAACCTTGCATTATAGAAGTTAGTGCTACTTGTAAAATATGTGGTTAAAGCACGATAGTATATTCTTGCTGTTTTTTCACAGCCTATACTTTGAGCTATTAGAAAAGCAGCTTTATTTGGGATTCCTGAATTAATATGAACACCTCCATTGTCATCGGAAGTATAAACATAATTGTTCATATGGTCGGGTTGATTATAAAGTGTAGGATTTGATAGACTTCTTAAGGCATCATTAGGTGTTGAAGGAGTATAAATGTCATCACCAATTACCCAATCTGATACGTTAAATTGCCACTCTCCTCCATTAGCTACGTTATATTTGTCATATGTTTGTACTAAAACGCCAAATACGTCTGCTAATGATTCGTTTAGAGCACCTGATTGGTCTTTATATGTTAAATTTGCTGTATGAGTAATTACTCCATGAGTCATTTCGTGTGCAACAACATCTAAATCTCCTGATAGAGCTCTAAATAATGTGCCATCTCCGTCTCCATAAACCATTTGAGTACCATCCCAAAATGCATTATTATATTTACTACCGTAATGCACAGTAGATATTAGACTCATACCATTATTATCTAAGCTGTTTCTATTAAATAAATTTTTATAAAATTGATAAACTACCCCTGCATAATAATGAGCACTAACACCTGCTGAATCGTTAATTGTTGTTGTAGCAGAATAAATTGTATTTCCGGGATACGTTTGTCTGTTGTTTGCTGATGTCGTTTGAATATAGCTATTTGTTGGCCTTGTTATGTCTTTTGTGTAATAATAAGAACCTTCTTGATAAAGAATTAAAGTTTTTGTTGTACCATCAACAGCTGTCCCATTGCCATAGACTACTCCATCATATCTAATATTGCTGGTGATATTTATAACTCTTCCGCTATAAACGTCTATATAAACTTCCCAATTACCTATTTCAGGCTCATTATACTGAATATTTATTTTATAGGTTTGATAGTATTTGTTATCATCTGAATTTTTATAGATGACAACTTTAACTGTAGGTGGTGTACGTAGTTCTTTGAATTGAAATTGTGATTTTGCAATTTCTACTGCTTGAATTTCAGGAAGAACGGATGTAGAGTCTTTAGCAATACTTATGTTATCAATAATTTGACCAGTTATTTTTTTAAGAACTTTATTTTTTACGTGTGCAATAATTTCTTGACCTTCTATTGGTATTCCATTATACTGCTGATTAAATTTTACATGAGTAAAACCGAGTTCATCCTTAAATTCTGAAATTTTTTGTAGTTTAATTTGATTATTTAAATCAAATTTATCTTTATTTTCATTAATAACTTTTTCTAATGTATTTTCATCTAAATTAGCTTGTAAGTTTACATCTAAATCGTGGAATAAATTTATTTGTTTAGCTTTAATTTCTTCTTGTAAATTATTTTCTAAAGGATTTTGCATTAGTTTTTTAGGAGACGCAAAAGTTGAAGTGGTAAATGCAAAAAGTAATATAAGAGTTGCTGAAAAAAGTTTTTTAAACATCAAATCCTCCTATATGAAATATTCTAATAAAAATATATATTTACAATAAAATAAAATTATTACACAAAGTCTCAAAATGTACAAAACATTTTGAGACTTTATATTTATTTAATCATATTAATAAAATACCTATGAAAGCTCAAATCATCTGTTAGTTCAGGATGGAAAGAAGTTACTAAAATATTATTTTGCTTTGCAGCGACTACTTTATCTTCAACTTTGTGGATGATGTGAACATTATTACCTACTTCGCGTATATAGGGAGCCCTTATAAATACTAATTCAATAGGCTTATTTGATACTTCAGGTATTATATCAATCCTTTTAAAACTATCAATTTGACTACCAAAGGCATTCCTTTTAACCTTTATATCCATAACTTGAAGATGCCTTCTCTCATCGTTTTCTATTTCCTTTGCCAATAGAATCATACCTGCACAGGTTCCCCAAGTTGGTAGACCAGATTGAATCAATGCCTTTAAAGGAAGAAATATATTAGTATCCTTTAAAAGTTTACCGATTGTTGTGCTCTCACCGCCAGGTAGAATAATTCCATCTATATTTTTTAAATCATCAATTTTTTTTACTTCAATTGCTTCAATATCAAGTTTTTTTAGATGATTAATATGCTCAATTACACCACCCTGAAGAGATAGAACTCCAATTTTCATTTTACCATCCTCTTTCTGCAAAATTACTATCTAAATTTTTTATTTCAATTCCAAACATAGCATCACCTAAATCCTCCGATATTTCAGATAGTATCTTTGGTTCATTATAATAAGTAGTAGCCATTACTATTGCCTTTGCTCTTTTTTCTGGATTTTGAGATTTAAAAATTCCAGAACCTACAAATACTCCTTCTGCACCTAATTGCATCATAAGTGCAGCATCA
Organism: Caloramator proteoclasticus DSM 10124; assembly: GCF_900129265.1. GTDB lineage: Bacteria > Bacillota > Clostridia > Clostridiales > Caloramatoraceae > Thermobrachium > Thermobrachium proteoclasticum. Next base: position 14,478 of record NZ_FQVG01000028.1, read on the forward strand.
GCAGGTGTCGCTATTCCTCCTGCAGCAAAGTTTACAACCGGTAGTCTACCATTTTTCCATACATATCTTACAAGTTCATAAGGTGCATTTAATTCTTTACTAATTGTCATCAAAGATTCTTCACTTGCTGATTGAACCATCTTTATTTCTTCATTCATTTGCCTTAAGTGCCTTACAGCTTCTACTACATTTCCAGTTCCAGCTTCACCTTTTGTTCTTATCATAGAAGCTCCTTCACCAATTCTTCTTAAAGCCTCGCCTAAATTCCTTGCACCACAAACAAAGGGTACTTTAAAATTCCATTTATTGATGTGATACTTTTCATCAGCAGGTGTTAAAACTTCGCTTTCATCAATAAAGTCTATATTTAAGGCTTCAAGTATTTGGGCTTCAACAAAGTGTCCAATTCTTACTTTAGCCATAACAGGAATAGAAACAGCGGATTTTATTTCTTTAATAAGCTTAGGGTCTGACATTCTTGCAACTCCACCTTGTTTTCTAATGTCAGCAGGAACCCTCTCAAGTGCCATTACAGCACAGGCACCAGCTTTTTCGGCAATTTCGGCCTCCTTTGCACAGGTTACATCCATAATCACTCCACCCTTTAGCATCTTTGCAAGGTCTTTGTTTAATTCATAGCGTTCCATAATAAAAATTCCCCCTTTTAATACAAATGTTACGATACAATTTAAAAGTGTTATACTCATAATATAGATACATTTATTTCTTTATTTTGTCAATAAAAAAATCTGCCTAATTTAGGCAGATTTAAACTATTTTTAAACTTAAATCTAATGATTTATATGAATGAGTTATGTACCCCGTTGATATAAAATCTACGTTTGCTTCAGCAACTTCTCGTATATTTTCTAAATTTACATTTCCTGACACTTCAATCAAAGCTTTTCCATTAATAATAGATACAGCTTTTTTTATATCTTCAATATTCATATTATCAAGCATTATAATATCAACATTGCATTCTAAGCATTCTTTAACCATATCAATTGTTTCAGTTTCAACTTCAATTTTTTTAAGATAACCATATTTAGAACTAACCATATCTACAGCCCTTTTGATAGAGCCTGCAGCCTTTATATGGTTGTCCTTTATTAAAATACCATCAGATAGGTTAAAGCGATGATTCATAGCACCACCAATACTGGTTGAATATTTTTCAAGTATTCTTAAAGTTGGAGTTGTTTTTCTTGTATCTAATAGTTTTGTCTTTGTACCCTCAAGTTTTTTAACAAATTGCCAAGTTGTTGTTGCAATACCGCTCATTCTTTGTATAAAGTTTAAGGCAGTTCGTTCTCCAATTAATATATTTTGCGTACTTCCATATAGGGTACAAACTACATCTCCACTTTTAATTAAACTTCCATCTTCAAAATTTGTAGTACATACAACATCACCTAATATATCAAAAACCCTTTTAAATACAAAAGTTCCTGCAATTATTCCATCTTGTTTAGCTATAAGCTTTGCAGTTGATTTCATATTTTTATCTATAATAGCTTCAGTAGTTAAATCTATATAATTGATATCCTCATTTAAGGCCTTTTTTATAATTTCATCTATTTCAAACAAGTTCATCACTTATATCACTCCTATATTTTTTTAAAAGATTTTTAAAAAGAATTTTATTTTCTAAAGCAATTTCATCTATATTTTTATTGCAATCTAAGATTTCAACTTCTTTATTATAGATGTTTTTATTAATATAATTTGCACATCTTCTACCAAAGACAAGACCCTCAAGAAGGGAGTTGCTGGCAAGCCTATTATTTCCGTGAAGACCTGTACAGCTTACTTCACCAACTGCAAATAGATTGTTCATTGAAGTTCTTGATAATTCATCAACTTCAATACCACCCATATAATAATGTTGTGCAGGGCGTATAGGTATTGGTGATTTAGTTATATCTATACCATAATCAAGGCAAGTATTGTATATTAGAGGAAATCTTTTTTTAATATATTCATTATTTAAATGGGATATATCTAAATAAACATATTGACAATTATTTAATTTTAATTCTTCCCATATTTTGTTTGCTACTTTATCCCTTGGTAGGAGCTCATTAACAAATCGTTGACCATAGATGTTTTTGAGAATTGCTCCTTCACCCCTTAAGCTTTCTGAAATCAAAAACATTCTGTCTGCTGATTTTTGGTATAGTGCAGTAGGGTGAAATTGTATATAGTCTATATCTTTAAGCTTGATATTATGTCTTAGGGAAATAGAAAGTGCATCTCCTGTTAAAATTCTTGTATTAGTTGAGTTTTTAAAAAGTCCTCCTATTCCTCCAGTAGCAAGTACTGTATATTTTGAGTAAATATTTAATAATTTATCATTATTTAAAAATATACCTCCAAGGCATTTATTGTTTTTTACAATTAAGTCGATAAGAGTAGTGTTTTTGATTATTTTAATATTTTTTCTATCTTTTAACTTTAAAGAAAGGGTTTCTATTACGTGTTTACCTGTATAATCCTTATGGTGAACAATTCTGTTTTTACAATGTCCACCTTCCTTGGTATAGAGTAGTTGTCCATTTATTGAATCAAATTTAACTCCAAAATTAATGAGCGAATTAATCACATCCTTCGATTCCTTTGCAACTATATATACAACTTCAGGTTTGTTTTTATAATTTCCAGCGTTTAATGTATCAATTATAAAGTCTTCAATGTCATTTTCATCGTAAACAGTTGAAATTCCACCCTGAGCAAGATAAGAATTTGAGTCTGTTATATTAGATTTTGTAACAAGAATAACGTTTATATTTTCATCTAAATTTAAAGCTGTAAAAAGTCCAGCAATCCCAGTCCCTACAATTAAAACATCCGTAGTTAAATTCATAATATCACCCTGCAAGTTCAATCATTTTCATTAAAGACTTTAGTGCTAAATTTGAAATTTCCTCATCAACTGTAATAGAGTGTTTTTTATAGAGTAGAGAGTTATAAATGTCCTCAAGTGTTGTCTTTTTCATATTTATACAAGTTGCAGTAGTACCTGGAACATAAAAGTTTTTATTAGGATTGTTTTGTTTTAAGGTGTGTATAACACCATCTTCAGTTGCAATTAAATAGTTTTTATAATCTGTTTTATTTGCAAAGTCGATAATCTCCTTTGTACTTCCTAAAAAATCAGCAACTTCTCTAACCTCGCTATTGCATTCTGGATGGGCTAAAACCACAAGGTTATTAATTTTTTCTTTTAAGCTGATAATATGTTTTACTTGTATTCTTTGATGAGTAGGACAAAACCCATCCCAAATTATAAATTTTTTGTTAGGAAATTTATTTTTTATATGTTCTCCTAAATTTTTATCAGGCAAAAAAACAATTTTGTCATTTTCAATTCTGCTTATTATTTTTTCTGCATTTGAGGATGTTACAACAACATTACACAATGCCTTTACATCTGCACTTGTATTTATATAACATACAAATGTATAATCAGAGTATTTTTCTTTAAATTCCTTTAGAGTTTCGATATTAACCATATCTGATAGAGGGCAGAGGGCATCTAAAACTGGAAGTAATATTTCCTTTTCTGGAGACAATATTTTAGCACTTTCTGCCATAAAGTGTACACCTGCAAATACAATAGTTTTATTTTTGCATTTTTTAGCTATTTGACTTAAATAAAAGGAGTCGCCAACATAGTCTGCGATATCTAAAACTTCAGCTCTTTGATAGTTGTGAGCAAGAATTATTGCATCTAAATCTTTTTTAAGTTTTATAATTTTATCCCTCAAACTTTACACCTCACTTTACACCTGTATTTACATATATCATATATCATAAAATTATAATTTTCAATCCATTTAAAAGGTCAAAATAAAAAAGCTGTGATGCTATAGTGCTATCACAGCTTTATAACTAAGTTATGAATAAAGAAAAAGGAAAGAGCACATAACAGTCTACCTTGCACCAACATAGATAGTTTATTACCCAACTGCAATCTTTCGACTGCAATAGAGCAGTTCGCCACCTAAGCTGATGGTTCGTTCGACTATAAAGGATATCTACCCAGCTATATACAACCTCTCGGCTGTATATAACCAAAAATCACTCAGGCCTAAAAGTGAAATCCCAATACCCTCTATAATCTTAGCTCGACCCTTTAGGATAGATTGGAACCATATTATAATCAAATAAAAAGTTCGACTATAATATAGCTTTTCTCAACCCTAAAGAATCTTCCCTCTGACTATATATAAGCCCAAGTAGATGGACCTATATATAATCTTTGGTCGACCTATATACACCCCTGCCAGGGAGCATATATAGATCTTAGCTCAACTGTTATATACCCTTACCTTACACTATTATTAATGCCTTGTTTTAAAAAAAATATTCATATGTTTATTTAAAATTTTTGTTGCTTTTTTTGAAAATTACACATAATATTAATATATTAAACAAAATAAAAGGTGGTATAATATGACAACATTAAAATTTAACGAACTAAACCTATCAAAGGAGTTACTCAAGGCAATTGCAGACCTTGGATATGAAGAAGCAACTCCTATACAAAGTCAAGCAATTCCTATTGTATTAGAGGGACACGATGTAATAGGTCAGGCACAGACGGGAACTGGAAAGACAGCAGCCTTTTCAATACCTGTTATCGAGAGAATAGATACAAGCAAAAAACAAATACAAGCACTGATTTTGTGTCCAACAAGAGAACTTGCAATACAGGTTAGTGAGGAGATAAAAAAACTATCCTCCTATAAGAAGGGAGTATATGCACTTCCTGTGTATGGAGGTCAAGCGATTGAAAGACAAATACAAGCTCTTAAAAAAGGGGTGAATATAGTAATAGGCACTCCAGGTAGAGTTATTGACCATATAAATAGAGGAACAATTAAATTAGACAATTTAAAGATGATTGTTCTTGACGAAGCAGATGAAATGCTAAATATGGGATTCATTGAGGATGTTGAGTTTATATTGAGTAATGCACCAAAGGAAAGACAAACACTTTTATTTTCTGCAACAATGCCAAAGCCCATATTAGAACTTACTCAGAAATATCAAAATAATCCTAAGATGGTTAAAATAGTTCAAAAGGAACTTACTGTTCCAACAATTGAACAAATCTATATAGAAGTTAGAGAGGCAGATAAAATAGAAGTTTTATCAAGACTTTTAGATATACATAATCCAAAACTATCTTTAGTATTCTGTAATACAAAAAAGAAGGTAGATGAAGTGTCTATGAGCCTTCAAGCAAGAGGTTATCTTGCGGATGGGCTTCACGGTGATTTGAAACAGCTACAAAGAGATAAAGTAATGCAAAAGTTTAGAAACGGCTTAATTGAAATACTTATAGCAACTGATGTTGCAGCAAGGGGTATTGATGTTGAAAATGTTGAGATGGTATTTAACTATGATGTACCACAGGACATTGAAAACTATGTTCATAGAATAGGAAGAACAGGAAGAGCAGGTAGAGAAGGGAAGGCATATACCTTTATATCAGGAAAGGAAATATATAAATTAAAGGATATACAAAGGTATACAAAAACAAAGATTAAGATGGGTAAAATACCAACAATAAATGATGTTGAAGAAAGAAAGATATCAGCTCTAATCGACAACATAAAAGAGATAATAAATGAAGGTGGACTTGAAAGATATGCAGGTATAATTGAAAGAATAGTCGGTGATGAATATACTTCATTAGATATTGCATCAGCTCTTCTAAAGATGACAATGAAGTTAGATGAAAAATATGATGAAGATGTTCAAGATACAGAGCAGGATAGAGAAATGACAAGGTTGTTCATTAATATAGGTAAGAATCAAAAGATATCACCAAGGGATATTGTCGGTGCCTTTGCAGATAAGGTTAAAATACCTGGTGACTTGATTGGAAGCATAGACATATATGACAAATTCTCCTTTGTAGAGGTTCCGAGGGAATATGCAAAGGAAGTAATGAAGATAATGAATGAAAATACTATAAAAGGCAAAAAAGTAAATATTGAAATTGCTAAGAAAAAATAAAATATTTTGCTTGCAATTACATTGAATATGTGTTATAGTAATAAAGTACCCGAAAGACAGATCAACATTCTCCTTGTATAGCCTTGGAAATGTTGTACCTGGTCTTAAGGAAAAAAGGTTATATTTTAGGAGGAATGTTGAAATGGCAGACAAGAATTTAGTATGTGTAGACTGTGGTAAGGAGTTCATCTTCACAGAAGGAGAACAACAATTCTACGCTGAAAAGGGATTTGAAAACGAACCAAAGAGATGCCCAGAATGCAGAAAAGCAAGAAAGCAACAAAAGAGAAACTTCAATAGATAAGAAGTTAAAAGCAGCGAAAAGCTGCTTTTTTTTGTGGTGGTTATATAATATATAACTCAGGCTGTTGAAAAAGTTATATATTGATTAGCTCCATGAAGGATTTCTTGGGCATTGATTCATTTCGCTAATCAATTCTAAGCTTTTCTTTGTTTGAAAAAGTCCTACCCTCGCGATGCCATCGTCCTGATGGCCGCTCGGCTCGGCACGTCCTGTGCCGAATTACGGACTTTTTCAAAGTCGAAAATCAAGAATTGCTAAAGCTCATGAAAAATGCCATTTTGAAATCCTTTCATGGGGCTTTTTCATACTTTAGCTAACAAGTGGGTTTGTCAACAATCTGGGTTATATAATAATATATAACTTTATAATTGAAATTACGCTGTTCTTAAATATTAAAAAATTTCAATCGATTTTTCTACATATATTTACAAAAAATATTAATCTGTTATTATTAAAGTATAAAGATAATTATTATTTATTAATAACATTTAAACAATCTCCCAACACCATTAAATCCTCCCAAAATAGGCTGCATTGCAGCCTATTTTTTTAGTTTTTTTCTAAGACTTGGTTCCATAGCACCTGTATCAATGTTTTTTATATTTGATTCAACGTGTTTAAATGTGCAGGGTTTGCCTTCGCAGTAGGATTCAACTGCTCTATCATCTGTTGGATACATTTCTGTAACCTCTGGTGTTACACTGTTTTTAAATTCTTTTTTAGTCATAAACACACCTCCATTAATATTATTTCAATTTAGCTGACATAAGATACTATTATTAAATAAATAAAAATGTTCAAAAAATATCAAAAATGTTTTATAATTATATTATGTTTAAGTTAATAAATAACTATAATGTGCTATACTTTTTTAGGGGGAATATATTTGAGACCTTTTTTTGCTGTTTTAATTCTTTTACTATCTTTTGTTCTTCTAATACTTCATAATCAATACATTAAATTGAGGCAAAAATATGAGAGGGAGGTAGATTTAAATAATTTACTAATTGAAATCTCTAAAGAGTTAATGGCATATAAGGATGTAAATAAGCTCTTTAAAAAGATATTAGTAGATACTTTAAAAATTGTAGAAGAAGGGGATGCAGGCAGTATACTTGTTTATAACAAACAAAAGGATTGTATGGAGTATGTGGCAGCAATAGGATATGATATAGATGAGCTTAAAAAAGTTAATTTTAATAAGGATGAGCTGTATTTATATAAGCTAAACAGGTTAAATGCTGCAGATATAATAAAAAATCCACGTTCCTTTGATAGCGAATTTATAGATAATGAAAAGTATAGGATGCTACTTGAAATGAATGCATTAGAGATTAAGTCAACTTTAAGTGCCCCTATTTATATAGATGGTGAATTTTATGGAGTTATAAATATCGATAATCTTAATAAGATAGATGCTTTTACAAATAAGGATATTGAGCTTATTGAATTTTTAGTAAAGCAACTGGAAGCTTCTATAAAAAATGCTATTTTACTTGAAGAATTAAAGTATGCTTTAAGAAGGGACAAACTAACAGACGTATATAATAGAAGATGTTTTGAAGAAATACTTGAGAAGGAAATAAAAAGAGCAGCAAGATATGGAAATAGCTTTAGTATTGTACTAATTGATTTAGATGATTTCAAACCAATAAATGATACCTATGGGCATAAAATGGGAGATAGGGCATTAAAATATTTTGCGGATGTATTAAAGAAAAATTTAAGGGATACAGATGTGGTTGCAAGGTTAGGTGGAGATGAATTTGTATTACTTCTGCACGGAGCAGATGAGAATAAATCAGAGGGTAAGATAGGATTTATAAAAAATTATTTAAGAGAAAATCCTTTGGAAGATATAGTTATTGATTTTAGCTATGGTATATGTGAATATAGGGATGGAATGGATATGGATACTCTGATGACCAAGGCAGACGATAAAATGTATGAACAAAAAAGGATAAAAAAGGTGGAAAGATAGAGGCATTTTTGCCTCTTTTTATTTTGCTTGCAGGAAAAATAAAAAATTAATAGAAGTAATATTTAACGCAACATAATTTAATTTTATATCGTCTAATATGTGAAGGGAGGAAGAGGTGTGATAAGTAGGCAGGATAGAAGTGCAGAAATAGAAACTTTGATTGATGAATATGGGGATGATATTTTAAGACTCTGCTATATATATACAAAGGATTATTCACAGGCTGAGGATTTATTTCAGGAAGTATTTATAAAAATATATAAAAGTTTGGACAATTTTAGACAGGATTCAGACATATATACTTGGATTACAAGGATAGCAATAAATACTTGTAAAGATTATTTGAAAAGTGCTTGGATAAAGAGAAATATTTTGTTTTGGGATGTAAAAACAGAAGAAAAGGGTACTGTAGAAACTGATGTTATTAAAGAAATAGAGAGGGATTACATACTTAATGCAGTATTAAATCTACCTGAAAAGTATAGGGTAGTTATATATCTTTACTATTACAAAGGGTTTACAACAGCGGATATGGCACAGATATTAAAAACTAAAGAATCGACTATAAGAAGTAGGCTTATGAGGGCAAGAGAAATACTTAAAAGCAATCTTAAGGAGGGATTAGCCTATGAGGAATGACAAAAGAGAGCTTGATTTAAGAAGGCTTGATGAAATACAAGTAAGTGATGAGCTAAAAAGAAGGACTATATTAAAATGTAAAGATTTAAATAAAGGAGGGATAGTTATGAAGAGAAGATGGGCAGCGGCAGTTATGACTCTAATAGTTTCAATTTTCGCCTTTACCTATGTATTATCCTATTTAAGACAGGATAAGGATACAAAAGAAGTTTCATATGAGCTTACACAGGTTCAAAGTAAAAAAGAGTTTTTGTCAATGATAAATAAAAAATTAAAGGAACAAAATGACGGAATAAGGCTTTTTGGGGGAAGACAAGTGGCAGAAAAGGCGGCAGATTCTTCTGCACAAAATAATTCAAAAGAGCATTCAAGCACCAATGTTCAGGTTGAGGGAATAGACGAGGCCGACATAATAAAGACTGATGGACAATATATTTATGTAATAAACTTTGAGAGAAATGAACTGAATGTATATACTGCAGAGGAAAAACCCAAAAAGATATTTAGCTTAAAGGGAGAAGGTATATTAGGCAGTAGAGAGGCAAAGGAATATAAGGGGTATAAAAGAAATATAGGTCTACAGGATATGTTTCTATATAAAAATGGCAATAAAAATTACTTGGTTATTATGTCCATCGTAAGTAGGTATAAGGAAAATCCAGAACAGCCATCATTAAAAGAAAGGGTAATAGGAATAATGCCTATTTACTATGGAGAAAACACAACACTTATAAGTGTTTATGATGTATCTAATATTGAAAAAGTTAATGTAGTAAAGCAATACGAAATTACAGGAGATAAATTATCTGCAAGGCTAAAGGATGGAAAGGTTTATTTAGTTACAAATAAGGGATTTTACTATTATTTTAGAGAATCAAGCAATAGTAATAACCTATTGCCATACTATATAGAATATGGTCAAGAAGTAGAGAAAAAAGAAATAGATGTAAGTAACATTAGATATAACAAACAGGATATTCAGCCAAACTACACAATCATTTCAGCAATTGATATAAACAAAAATACAATAGATAATCAGGTTGTTTTAGGATATTTTGAAAATATGTATATGTCCAACGATAGTCTATATCTTGTTAAAACAGCTGTAAACTACAAAGAGATAAAGCAGGATTCAAATAAACCTAACGATAGTATTGCAGTTTCAATTTATGATGAAGATACAGTTATATATAAATTTGATTTGGGTGAGAAGGTTGAGTATAGAAAGTTTACAACAGTTAAGGGAAGAATAATAAATCAATTTTCGATGGATGAATATGATGGATATTTTAGAATAGCAACAACAGAGAGCATAAATCAAAACAATAAATTTACAACAACAAATAATGTATATGTTATAGACAAAAATATGAATGTTGTAGGAAAGATTAATAATATAGCACCAGATGAAAGAATATACTCAACAAGATTTGTTAAAGATAAGCTATATATGGTAACCTTTAAGCAGGTAGACCCTCTATTTGTAATTGACCTTAAAAATCCAAGACAACCTAAAATTTTAGGCCTATTAAAGATTCCAGGCTACAGCACCTACCTTCACCCATACGATGAAAATACAATAATAGGCTTTGGTATGGATACAGGAGAAACAGAGGGAAGAGTTGTAAACAAGGGAATGAAGGTTGCAATATTTGATGTAAAAGATGTAAATAATCCAAAGCAAAAGGACAGCATTGAAATTGGAGGAAAGGGTACCTTCTCAGAATCATTATATAACCATAAGGCACTTGTTGAGTATAGAAAATACAACTTATATGCCTTTGAATTATATGAGACAAAAGATGACGATTCCTATGTTTTAGACTTTGCAGGACTTTGTTTGATGCAGATAGAAAATGGAAGGTTAAATGTTAAGGCAAAAATATCCCACAGCATAACAAGTTCTCAAAATGAATATAAAGAACCTATATATGGCTATAGAGCAGTATTTGTAGATAACCTAATGTTTGTAATTTCAAGTAGGGCTATAAGTGTAATTAATCTTGACAATATGAAGGAAGTTTACAGGGGAAATATATGATAAATTAGCGGAAAAGTATTGAAAAGGCTTATGATTTTTGTTAAAATAAAATTGCCACGAAGGCAAATTGGTTAGTTTGTTTTTTAGGAAAGTATTGTTACCACGAGGGTAGCGTTTAAAGCGCTACCCTTTTTTATTGGCATTCATATCACTTATAACTTATTAAGTTTTAAAGGAGGGATTTTTTATGCATATACCAGAAAACTACCTAAGCCCATCAACTTGTACAGCCTTTTATTTAGCAATCATACCAATAATAAAAAGAACTATATCAAAAGTTAAAGAGCAATTAGATAGAAGAAGGATGTCACTTTTAGGTGTGGCAGCAGCCTATTCCTTTTTAATAATGATGTTTAATGTTCCGTTACTTGGCGGAACAACAGGCCACGCCGTTGGAGCTGTTATAATAGCCATACTTCTTGGGCCCTATGCAGCCTTTATAGCAGTAGCTGTTGCACTTACCATTCAAGCCCTATTCTTTGGGGATGGAGGTATATTATCATTAGGTGCAAATATATTTAATATGGCCTTTGCTATGTCCTTCAGTGGATACTATATATATAATAGGTTAAAGAACAAAAACGAAAACTTAGCGGTTTTTTTAGGTTCATATATAGGACTTAATATTGCAGCATTTTTAACTGCGATAGAATTTGGAATACAGCCATACCTATTTAAAGCAGCAGATGGGACGCCACTTTATTGCCCATATGGATTAAATGTAGCAATACCAGCAATGATGCTGTCCCATCTTTTAGTTGCAGGGGTTATAGAGGGTGTTATATCATTACTTATATACAAGGCTGCAAAACAAATTAAGTTAGTAAAAATTTACGAGAATAATGAAGAACCAAAGGTTATGAATAAAATATATATATTTATTGCTGCATTGATAGCCTTATCCCCACTTGGATTAATTGCTCAAGGAACAGCTTGGGGTGAGTGGGGGTTAGATGAGATAAAAGAGATTGCAGGTTTTGTTCCAAAGGGAATGGAAAAGGGAATAAATTTTGAAGCTATTATGCCTGATTATACAGTTTCAGGAGTAAATGAAGTTTTAGGATATATTATATCTGCTATTTTGGGTGTTATGATAATTATGCTTTTATTTAGACTAATAGGTATTTTTTCAAAGAAGGGGATAGAAAATTAAATGGATTGGTTAAAGGAAAAGGATGAATTTGAATTTGAAATTAAAAATGAATCTTTTATTGAAAAAACTTTATCTTCACTACTTAGCCTTATATCAAAGATAAGGAGATTCGATAATAGGGATAGAGGTATATATAAAATACACGAGGCCTTTAAAATATACTTTACGCTAATTAACATAATACTTCTATCCCTTTCATTTAATAAGTTTTATATAATGTTAAATGCTTCATATGTGATATTACTTATAATTTTTTTAGACGACAAGGATGTTTTAAAAATATTAAATATGCTATTATTAGTCTTTATTTTTTCTTCTTTAATAATTGGTCCATCTTTATTTTTTGGAAATAAAAATGCATTATTGGTTATAGTTAAAATAACTATATCAATTGCTTTAACAATGGTTATGTCAATTACATCGAATTGGCATAATATAATTTCAGCCTTTAGACTAATTAAAGTACCAAATATAGTCCTTTTTATATTTGATTCTGCAATAAGGTTTATATATTTATTATCAGAAAGGGCTTATGCAATACTTTGTAGTTTAAAGATAAGGAGTGTTGGGCATATAAAAAAGCCATACAGTACTCTATCACAAATAATGTATAATTTATTTGTAACTTCTATTGATATGAGCTTTAAAGTGGATGAAGCTTTAGAGTGTAGATGCTTTAGCGGTGAATTTAAATATAGTATATATAAAAAGGTTGGAAAGTTTGAGATTTTATATAGTATAATAAACTTAATTATCATTGCAGGATTTTTTATATTAAGTTAGTAATTATGAAAGATTAAGGTGGTAAAATGATTGAAATAAAAAATATAACTTGTAAGCTGAATGAAAATGTAGTATTAGATGGTGTATCCTTCAAAGTAAATAAGGGTGAAAGCATTGCTATAATTGGACCAAATGGTTCAGGCAAAACTACTCTACTTAGGGTTTTAAATGGACTTATCGACGTTAAAAGGGGAGAATATATATTTGACGGACAAAGAATTGATAGCAGGTTTTTAAATGATGCAAAGAAGAGAAAAATATTCCATAAAAGAATTGGTTTTGTATTTCAAAACTCCGATAATCAGCTGTTTTGTAAAACAGTTTTTGATGAAATAGCCTTTGGATTATTACAGTTTGATATAAAATATGAAGAGATTGAAAAGAGGGTCTATGACTGCTTAAAATTGCTTGATATTGAACATTTAAAGAACAGAGTTCCTTATACTTTAAGCGGAGGAGAAAAGAAAAAGGTAGCAATTGCCTCAATTCTTGCACTAAATCCTGATGTTTTGATATTAGACGAACCTTTGAATGAAATTGACCCAAAGAGTAAAAGAAAAATAAAGGAGCTACTGCAAACTTTAAATGGTTTTGGTAAAACTATAATCTGTGCAACCCACGATTTTGACTATTTTAAGGGATTGTTTAAAAGAGCAATTGTTTTATCAAGTGAACACAAAATAATATACGATGGTGATTTTGATAGCCTAATAGGTGATAAGGAATTTTTAGAAGATAATAATATAATTTAGATGCTGCTTTTTAAGGTGACTTAAACTTTTTACTGCTTAAATTTAAGCTACTTATAAGAGGCAGCAGTGATTGTTGACAATCCTACTTGTTAGTTAATTTTTGCAAAAGCCCCATGAATGGATTTCAAAGGCTCTTTCATGAGCTTTAGCAATTCTTAGCTTTTCGACTTTTCCAAACAAAGAAAAGCTTAGAATTGATTAGCGAAATGAACGAATGCCCAAGAAATCCTTCATGGGGCTAATCTATATATAACTTTTTCAAATAACTTAGTTACTATAAGAGGTAGCATTTTTTATTCACAATTTGTTAATAATTCTGTCATTTTGGCTCCTTCTAAAACCTATAAAATGAATTTTAAAATTGATGGGAGGAGAGAAAATGAAGAAAAGCCTTAAAATCTTAATTGGTATTGTTCTAATTTTAATAATTTCCTTTACTGTATATTATTTTTACTCTAAAAAAAGCACTTCTAATAATGTACAATCAACAGTTAGATACATACCCCAAAGAGTAGTAAAACAGGACATTTCGGTTAAAATCAAGTCAACGGGTATTGTTTTTGCTGGTACTTCAAAGGAGGTTGTTGCTAAAAATAGTGGTGAGGTTAAAAACTTGAATGTAAAGGTTAAAGATACAGTAAAGGAAGGAGATACACTTTTAACTGTATATAATGATCAGATAGAATCACAAATAACTAGTGCAGAGATTAATATAGAAAAATTAAATCTGCAGTTAAATAATGCAAAGTCAGAGGATGAGGCAAAACTTATCAATCTACAGTTAAAGGAGGCAAAAAATAATCTATCAAATTTAAAAAAGCAAAAAAGCGAAATGACCATAAAGGCTCCAATTAGTGGTGTTGTAACTGCAGTTAATGTCAATAATGGGGATAATGTTCAATCAGGAAAAAGTTTATTAACAATAGTTGATCCCAAATCTCTTAAAATAAAGACTTCTGTTGACGAACTTGATATATCTAAAATTAGTATTGGCCAAAAGGTAAATATAAAAATAAATGCCCTTGAGGACAAAACATTTCAAGGTAAGGTTGAGGAGGTTTCGGATATAGGAACAACTCAAAATAATGTAACAAGCTATGATGTAATAGTATCTATTGAAAACCCAGAAGGAATAAAGCTTGGGATGACTGCAAGTATAGAGATTGAAGCACAAAGCAAAAAGGATGCATTGTTAATACCAATTGAAGCACTTCAAGAAATAAATGAAAAAAAATATGTTCTTCTTCAAGAACAAAATGAAAATACACAAACTACTGAACAAAATAGCGTCAATTCAAGTAATCAGACAAGGAGTCAGAGGAGACAATTTGGATTAACAGAAGGAAATGGTAGATTGATTGAAATAAAGACAGGATTGAGAAATGATAGCTTTATAGAGGTTGTGGAGGGATTAAAGGAAGGAGATATTGTACTTGTAAAGGTTTCAACAAGTACAAATTCAAATACAATGAGAAACAACTTTAGAAATAATAATATGAGGATGCCTGGTATGGAAGGCGGAATGGGAGGACCAGGTGGAGCACCACAAAGATAGGGGTGATTAGATGGAGAGAAATGAAAAGGTTATTGTAATGAAAAATGTTTCCAAGGTATATTCGACGGGGAAAAACCAATACAGGGCGTTAAATGGGGTAAATATTGAAATAGAAAAGGGCGAATTTGTTGCAATAGTTGGACCATCTGGTGCAGGAAAATCTACGCTTATGAATTTAATTGGATGTTTAGACACTTTAACTGAAGGTGAATATTATCTTGATGGAATAAGTATAGGTAATATGAAGGATAATCAGCTTGCTGATATTAGGAATAGAAAAATAGGCTTTATATTTCAAACCTATAATTTAATAAGTAAGCTAAATGTATTAGAAAATGTAGAACTTCCTTTAATATATATGGGTGTTCCCTTTAATGAAACAAGAAAAAGAGCCATCTCTGCTCTAAAAAAGTTAGGATTAGAGAGCCACCTTAAGCATAAACCAACAGAGTTGTCGGGTGGACAGATGCAGAGGGTTGCAATAGCAAGAGCAATCGTTACAAATCCAGAGATTATATTAGCGGATGAGCCAACAGGTGCACTTGACTCAAAAACTGGTATGGAAGTTTTAAATATTTTAAAGGAATTAAATAAAGAGGGAAATACAATAGTTTTAATAACCCACGATATGAATATAGCTTCAAATGCCAAAAGAATAGTAACAGTAAAGGATGGAGTAATAGTTTCAGATTCGTGTGTAGAAAAGTTAAAGGAGGTGGGAGTATGCGAAGATTGATGCTCTTTAAGATGGCATTTACTTCTGTTGCCTCCAATAAGATAAGAACCTTTTTAACAATGCTTGGGATAATAATTGGAATATCATCAGTTATAACTCTTGTAGGTTTAGGTGAAGGAACAAAAAAACAGGTTCAGGAGCAGATAGAGAGCCTTGGCACAAATTTAATTACTGTTAATATAACCTCAAGAAGAACAAAGGGATTGAGTGATGAGGATATAGAATTAATAAAGACAAAACCAGGAATAAAAAATGTTGCCCCACTCCTAAATCAAAATGGTATAATAGTAAAAAGTGGAACGAAAACCTATTCAACAACAGTTGAAGCGTCAACTCCTGAGTATTTTGGAATTAGAAAGTTAGATGTAGAAAGTGGTAGAAGTTTAGAAAAAGACGATATAGAATCAAGGGGTACAGTTGCAGTAATAGGACAAGATATAGTGACAGAACTTTTTCCTTTGCAAAATCCAATAGGACAAAGTATAAATATTCAAGGTGTTGATTTTACTATTGTTGGTGTTTTAAAGTCTCAAGGAAGTTCAGCAGGCGGTTCTGGTGACGATAGAGTTATAATACCAATAACAACTGCAAAGAGGCTTTTTAAAACAGATGAGGTTAGAACAATATATATAGAGGGAACATCAAGGGAAGATACGCAGCTTGCAAGGGGGTATTTAGAACTCTATTTTAACAGTAGATTTAAAGGAGATACCAGCCAATATAGGGTTTTTGATCAAACAAGCCTTCTTGAAACAGCAACTAAAACAACCGAGTCTATGACATTAATGCTTATGGGAATTGCAGCAATATCACTTTTGGTTGGTGGTATTGGTATTATGAATATAATGCTTGTTGCGGTTATAGAGAGGACACGTGAAATTGGTATAAGGAAGGCACTTGGAGCAAAGAGAAGGGATATAATGATACAGTTTTTAATAGAATCATCGACTGTAAGTTTAATAGGAGGTGTTTTAGGAGTTATTTTAGGGTATATACTTGCAAGCTTCCTAAAATCGATTTTAAGTATGGCTGTATATATATCTTTTAATGTTGTTTTGTTTGCGGTTGTATTTTCAATTTTTGTAGGTATATTCTTTGGTATGTATCCAGCAAGCAGAGCATCAAAATTAAACCCAATAGATGCACTTCGCTATGAATAGGGGTGGTAAAATGAAGGAGACTATTTTAGTTGTTGACGATGAAGAAAGAATAAGAAAACTTATTTGTGCATATTTGAATAAAGAAGAATACAATATCCTCGAGGCCTCAAATGGCTTCGAGGCTATTAATATCTTAAAAAAAGAAAAGATACATCTTGTTGTACTTGATGTTATGATGCCATTTTTAGATGGGTGGCAGACTTTGGTGGAAATTAGAAAGTTTTCAGATGTTCCTGTTATTATGCTAACAGCTAAATCAGAGGATGATGATAAGCTTTTAGGGTATTCACTTGGAGTAGATGTGTATTTAACAAAACCATTAAGTCCTAAGGTGGTTTTAGCAAGTGTAACTGCTATTATAAAACGAGTATATCATTCGAAAAATGAATTGTGCATTGATGTAGTCGATGGACTTAGAATTGACGAAGCAGCATATTCTGTTTATTTAGATAATGATGAGGTTATTTTGTCCCCAAAGGAATTTGAACTTTTATTGTATTTATATAAAAATAAAGGGATAATTTTGACAAGAGAACAGATTTTAGATAGTGTTTGGGGATTAGAAAAGGATGTGGATTTAAGGACGGTTGATACGCATATAAGGAGAATACGTGAAAAATTAAAGGAAAAATCCTATTTAATAACAACAATAAGAGGAGTGGGATATAAATTTGATGCAAAAAATGAGAGGTAGTATTGTAAAGAAGTTATTTTTAATAAACTCACTAATATTAGTCCTTTTTATTATTTTGTCCTTTGCATTTCAGCACATATTTTTTGAAAGGTTTTATGTCCATAAAAGAAAAATAGAGGCAATAAATGTATTAAGCAATTTTGTTGAGACATATGAAAAAACAGGAGATCTAAAATTATCCTTTGAAAAGTCAGTTGATATTAATAAGGCCTTTGGTTACAGGTTTTTGATTTTAGATAAAGAAGGGAATGTAAAATATGCGGTTAATCCAGCTGTGGATAAAGGTGCAAAGGAAAACATAAGAATTCTTACAGATGCAATTTTTAGAATAAGCACAGATAATTTGCTATCTAAAGTTGAAAAAAACAAATATTTTTCTGTGGTGTATTATAATAAAAGATTTCCAATAAGTAGTATTATAACCATATATAATTCGATTGAAAAGAATGAGTATATTGTATGTACTTCATTGCTTCAGCCAATAAATGAGGCGTCTAAGGTAATAAAGGAGCTTTATGTATATTTATTTGCGGCAGGAATAATTGTTACTTTAATAGTATCTTTAATCTACTCTAAAAATGTTTCAAGACCTATACTGGAAATAAAGGATGTAGCGGACAGGATTGCTAATTTAGATTTTAGCAAAAGAATTGATATAAAGTCGGATGATGAACTTGGAATGCTTGCAAGTGCAATAAATACAATGTCTGAAAATCTAAAGGATGCACTAAATTCCTTAAGGGAGGCAAATAAAAGGCTTGAGGAGGACATAGAAAAAGAAAAGAAGCTTGAAAGGATGAGAAAGGATTTTATAGCCGCTACATCCCACGAGCTAAAAACTCCTATAAACCTCATACAAGGATATCTTGAGGCCTTTAAGGATGATGTGTTTGATGAAAAGGATAAGGATTATTATATAGATATTTTACTTGATGAAACTAAAAAAATGGCAAGTCTTGTTAACGATATGTTGGATTTATCTCAACTTGAAGCGGGGAAATACAATTTAGTTATTGAGGAATTTAATTTAAAGGATTTAGTAATGAGGGTAGTTAAAAAGTTTGAGGGAAGTATAAGAGAAAATAAAATAGAATTAATAATGAGTTTGACTGATGTTTTAGTTAAGGCTGACTTTTATAGAATTGAACAGGTCATAACTAACTATCTGACCAATGCAATAAGGCATTCTACTGGAAAGATTGAAATAAATTTATATAAAGAAGATGATTTGGTTAAATTTGAGGTAATTAACTCTGGTGAGAACATACCAGAAGAAGAATTGGAGAATATATGGAGTAAGTTTTATAAGCTTGATAAGTCAGGGAATAAAAAATATGGGGGTACTGGGTTAGGACTAAGTATAGTTAAGAATATCATTGAACTACACGGAGGAAAGGTTGGAGCCAAAAATATTGAAGGTGGAGTTAAGTTTTATTTTACATTATAGATTTTATTGATAAATAAGCTTTTTTAATATAAAATTATCTTCGAGGGTGTTTTGGAGGTGAATATATGGAACAGGTTTTAAATTTGATTTTGAATAAGTTGGATAATATTGACAATAGAATAGATAATATTGAAAAACGAATTGATGGTATTGAACAAAGAATGGATAACATTGAAAAACGAATGGACAATATTGAAAAACGAATAGATAACATTGAAAAACGAATGGACAATATTGAGCAAAGAATGGATAACATTGAAAAACGAATGGACAATATTGATCAGCGAATGGATAATATTGAAAAACAAATGGACAATATTGAGCAGCGAATGGATAATATTGAAAAACGAATGGACAATATTGAGCAGCGAATGGATAATATTGAAAAACGAATGGATAATATCGAACATAGGGTGGATTCCATAGAAATAGACACAAAGGGAATAAAGTTAGATACAAATGAGATAAGAGCAAGTCAAGATAGGCTTGAAGCAAGGTTAGAGGATTTAGATTCTAAAAATGCAAAAAATCATATTGCAATGATGAGTATAATGAAAACAACATATAAGGATGTGAAGTTTGTAAAGCATAAACTTTATCAAACAGAAGAGGATGTATTTGATATTAAGGATTATTTGAAGATAGTAAAGTAGGTGAAAAATTCACCTACTTTTTGTTTTTGGCCTCCAGCCAAAATTAGCATCCTGCTCAAGAGAAGCCACTTGATTTAGAAGAGTTTGATGAACCATTTACTTTTATTGTGGGAAGTTTTTTCTTAACAAGTGTACTTTTACATTTAGGGCATTCTACCGTTTCATCTGCGTTTCTTACTAATTCCTCAAATTCGTTTTCACATATTTCACATTTGTAAGTAAATAATGGCATAAACACACCTCCTTTATACCCCTCTATGGTATATTATATGTATCAAAATAAAATTTTCAATATTTTATTATGGATAATAATTTTCTTCAAAAAACTATTGTCAAAATAAAATATTTATGTTATTATAAAGATGTCAAAGGAAAATATAAATATTCATATAAATAAAGGGAGGATGTTAAAATGAAAAAGTTTGTATGTACAATATGTGGTTATGTTCACGAAGGAATGGAGGCACCAGATAAGTGCCCACAATGTAATGCTCCAAAGGAAAAGTTTATAGTAAAAGAAGATGGAAAGCTTGTTTGGGCAGATGAACACAGAATAGGAGTTGCTAAGGATGTTGATCCAGAAATAATAGAAGGTTTAAAGATGAACTTTATAGGAGAATGTACTGAAGTTGGTATGTATCTTGCTATGAGCCGTCAAGCTGATAGAGAGGGATATCCAGAAGTAGCTGAGGCATATAAGAGAATAGCAATAGAAGAGGCAGAACACGCAGCAAAGTTTGCTGAACTTTTAGGAGAAGTTGTAACAGACAGCACAAAGAAGAACTTAGAGATGAGAGTTCAAGCAGAATATGGTGCTTGTGAAGGAAAGTTAAAGCTTGCAAAGAGAGCAAAGGAACTAAACCTTGATGCAATTCACGATACTGTTCACGAAATGTGTAAGGATGAAGCAAGACACGGTGCAGCGTTCAAGGGATTATTAGAAAGATATTTCAATAAGTAATATAAATTAAAACGACTGTTCAATCGACAGTCGTTTTTTTATAAGAAAATTTATTATAACCTGTATAATTTATAAAAATTTGGTTAACTTATATGGGGAGGGGTGATAAGTATGGCAAAGAAAGAAGAAAAGAAACAAAAGAAAAACAGAAAAAAAGAATCTATGCCTGAAGAAGAATAATGTGTCCTAATCGGACACATTATTTTTTTATAATTAAACTTAACAGATTAAAAAAATATTTAATGCAATTATTATCGTTTTATTAAAGATAAACTGTATTGAGTAAAATGTAGTATAATATTAATATTGGTTTGATTTTTAAGTTTGCAGAACAATATACCGCGAAATGAAAAATGTCACATTTCACCTGGGTGGGAGACCTCCGAAAAAATATTATGGTATAATAAATATGCATAAATATTTTTTCGGAGGTCTTTTATGTTTAATAAGAACAATCAACAAATTGATATTATGACAAATATGATATATGAAAAATTAGTACCTAAAGATCATCTTCTTGTTAAAATAGATTCAATTATTGATTTTTCTTTTGTATATGATATCGTAAAAGAAAAATATAGTGAAAACAGAGGAATAAAAGCCTATGATGCAGTTATTCTTTTTAAATTATGTTTACTTGAATA
>NZ_FQVG01000114.1 GCF_900129265.1 Caloramator proteoclasticus DSM 10124
CTAAGATTTCTTATAAATATTTTTCAGTTTAATTTTTGGTTGGTGAATAATTCAGGTTTACTAATATTTCATCTATTTTTTGTTTCCACACTTCCCACGTACCGTTTATAGAAATATTATTGCTACCTATCCTAACCTGTTTGTTTATAGCATATCCATCAGTATTCTTCAAAAATTCGTCTATAAATTCAACGTATTTTTCTGTAAAAATTTTTCTCATTTCATTTTCATACGTTTCTTTACTTTTATTATTTAAATAGTTTTCATATATTGTTTTAATCTCAGAATTACTTAAATTAGGAGAACCTGAAGGAGTATAACAGTAACTATTTGCATAGTTTCTTGCTTCATCGGCTATGATATCTAAAAAATATAGTATTTTGTCGGTACTCGAATCAGCATAATAATATGCCTGATTTTTTTGATGAAAGCTACTGCTCTGTTTTAATGATGCCAATGTCATCTGCATTGCCGCAATGCTTACAGTAAACAATATTGCCAGCATTAAAATAACATAAATCAGTGCAGAACCTTTTTTTCTTTTAACCATACACATCACTCTCATTTTTGTATTTTAGAAAACTCGTATATTTTTTCATCTAAGGGGTTATTCAAATCACTGTTTTTAAAAATTGATATTTTTACATATTCTACCCTTTGATTTTTATCTAAAGAATTAGTAGCTGTCTTTTCTATAAACTCTACATTAGGGTAAACTGATGCTAAATTTACATTACTTGGTTTATTTCTATAATCTACTGTTAAAATTCTATCTATTAAATCATTACCACTATATACACCATCAATTAAAAAATTTATATTATAATCTGTATTATTAACATCAATTAGTAATTTTCCAGAGGGATTTGAAACATTCTTATCAAATACCTCTGCAGATAAATTTGTAAAGGTTTCATCGTCATTTTCCCTTATTTTATTTATTTTTATTTCATATTTAAAAGCACTATTTTCTAATGTTACCTTTATAAATACTCTATTTTTTACTTTTTCTGTGTTTTCAATTCTCTTCTCTTTTTCCAATAACTTTGCATCTAACTTTATATTTCCTTCCAACAACTGCAGTTCGTTTCCATCAACCTTCAACACTAAGTCATAACTGTTATAATCTATACCCTTCATCTGGTATTCTGCCTGTTTAACCCTTTCAAATCTTATTTTATGTTTTTTATCACTATAATCTATTTCTATAAAATTAATATTATTATCTGGATTATCTGGAAATTTAATATCTCCATTTAAATAACTTTCATAGGCATAGTTAAACCTGAATTATTCATGGAATTTATTTAAAAGAGTTCTATAGCCCATATTAACTTAATTTTTTACTAAACTGCATTTCACTTAAAAAGTGAA
>NZ_FQVG01000031.1:0-5645 GCF_900129265.1 Caloramator proteoclasticus DSM 10124
TTCTTTAAGCAATAACAATCCTGTATCAGAAGATAAGTCACCACCATCAAAATTTAATCGTATTTTACTATTGCTTTCTAAACAAATATCATATAAACTAAACATTGAGAACCCTCCCTTTGTTTGGTATTTGTTTAGCAACTATATTATAACAAATTTGGGCCCTCTTTTTCATGTTTTTATTTCACTTTTTAAGTGAAATGCAGTTTAGTAAAAAATTAAGTTAATATGGGCTATAGAACTCTTTTAAATAAATTCCATGAATAATTCAGGTTTAATATAGAATTTTTTCTTGTTGATTCCCAGAAGAAGTTTTTAGAATATGCAAATTCTATACTAAATAAATTAAAGGATTTTCTCCCTAAACATTTAAATATAAAAGTATATTTAAAATTATGCGAAGTAAATAGCAAAGAAATTTTAGTTGAGAATTTAAAGTTTGATATTATCAGTATGAGTAACTTTATAAACCATTTTGAGCATAATGATGATTTTGATGCATTTGAATTTTTATCAAAACTTAAAAACAATCTTTTATACGATGGTTCAATTATAATAATAGAACCTGGAAGTAAAGAAGAGTGCAGGGATATGAAATTATTAAGAAATAGGTTGATAAATGAAGGTGTTTATAATTTATTTTCACCGTGCCTTTCAATATGGGAAGAAAGACAAAATATAAACTGTTCCTGCTTTACAAGCTATAGTATGCCTATAAAAAAGCCTGAGCTTATAAGCTTTTTAAATGAAATGGGATTGAATAAAAACAAGTATAAGGAATATGTAGCCTTTAATTATTTAGTTTTAAGAACAGATGGCCTTATGAAGTATAGTGTATGTAAAAACAAACAGAGCTATTATACAATAAAGGAAGTTGTAGAAGGTAATTTTGAGGTAGGCAAAAGATACAATATTAAAGGTATAGTGAAAACGAAATCCTTCAAGAATAATAGTTTTTGTATCTGTGATGGAAGCGTTACAGATAGAAATTTTTGGATAAAGATAGAAAATGATGCTGTAGATGAAGTAAAGGAGCTGTTTAACAGGATTAATATGGGAGAGCTTGTTAATGTAAAGAAGGTACAGTTTAAGGACAATAACTTTATATTAGACAAAAAATCAAAGCTTGATGTATTTTTTTAAAATGGGGTGATATTCTTGATTTTAAGTGTTAGTCGAAGGACAGATATACCTGCCTTTTATAGTGAATGGTTTTTGAATAGAATAAAGGAAGGATATGTATATGTAAAAAATCCCTTTAATGCAAAACAGATAAGCAAAATAAATATAAGGCCTGACGTGGTTGACTGTATAGTATTTTGGACAAAGGATGCAAATCCTCTTATGAACTATTTAGATGAACTTAAGGACTATAAATATTATTTCCAATTTACAATAACTCCATATAAAAAGGATATTGAACCAAACTTAAGGAATAAATCAGAAATAGTGGATACCTTTATAGAGCTTTCAAAGAGGATTGGTAAAGAAAAGGTTATATTAAGATACGATCCAATTCTTCTTACAGATAAATACACATTAAACTATCATAAAGCTGCCTTTTCAAAGCTTTGCCAAAGGGTTAGTGGATATACAGACAAGGTTATAATAAGCTTTTTAGATGACTATAAAAAGGTTTCAAGGAATATGAAGGAGATAGAACTTAAGGAGATGACAGCAGAGGATATTTATGAAATATCAGACTATTTTTCAAATGTTGCAGGAGAATATGGGTTAAAGATTGAAACCTGTGGAGAGGAGATAGATTTAAGTAAATTTGGCATAGAGCACGGAAGGTGCGTAGATGGAGAACTTATCGAAAAAATAGTAGGATATAAGCTTAAGAATCTAAAGAGGGATGGTAACAGAAGTGCTTGCCTTTGCCACGAATGTATTGACATTGGTCAATATGACACCTGTGCCCACGGTTGCTTATACTGTTATGCAAATATAAACAAGCCTAAGGCAGAGGAAAACTATAGAGCCCACAATCCTAAATCCCCACTTTTATTTGGTGAATATGAAGAAGAATATGTTATAGAAAGAAAGGATGTTAAATCCTTTAGGCTGGAAGAGGGAGAACAGATTAGTCTAATATAAATTTTTACGCATTAAAAATTAAATAAGTTTGATATACAATAAGTATAAAGATTTGTGAGAGGAGAGATAAAATGGCAAAGAAGTTTTTAAGCTTTTTAGGAACAGGGGAATATAGTGAATGTACATATAAATGTCCAAAGGGTGCTGAAGTAAAAAGTAGGTTTATACAAACAGCTTTAGTGGAGGACTTATGCAGAGAATGGACAGAAGATGATGAAGTTATTATATTTCTAACCAATGCTTCAAGAAATAAAAACTGGGAGGATTCAGAGAGATTTGTTGAAGTATCAAGGGAGGAAGTAAGCCCAGAGGAGATAATAATAAGAAGAAATAAAAAAACTTTTATAGGTTTAAAGAATGAACTTCAAAATAAAAACTATAAAGTTAAAATTGTAGATAAATCTATACCAGAAGGAAAGAATGTTGATGAGATATGGGAAATATTTAATGTAATGATGGATTGTATAAATGATAATGATGAGGTAATATTTGACATAACCCACAGCTTCCGTTCAATCCCAATGCTCGCACTTGTTGTTTTAAACTATGCAAAGGTAATGAAGAATATAGACATACTTGGAATATATTATGGTGCCTTTGAAGCAAGGGATAAAGATGGAGTTGCTCCAGTGTTTGAGCTTAAGGAGTTTGATAGGTTGTTAGAGTGGTCCTATGCAATAAATTCCTTTGTTAAGTTTGGTGACAGCAGGCAGATACTTGACTTTGTAAATAGGGAAAAGAAGTATGATGAAAAGTATAGGGAAGTCTATAATTTTGCTAAAAAGTTAAATACATTTACAGATGCAATAAATACTTGTAAAGGTATTGTACTTGACAACCCACAAAAATCAGTTTACGCAGCATATAAGGATATGATAGAAAGTTTAAATACAATAAGGGAAAAACAAATTTATCCAACTATTTCTGAACTACTCAAATTGGTTGAGAAAAAATCCAAAATTTTTGATTGTAATGATAATTTATCAATTGGAATGGCATTTGTTGAATGGTGTATTCAAAACAATTTAATACAACAGGGATATACAGCTTTAGATGAAACAATAAAGACATTTATATGTGTTTTAAATGATTTAGATGATTCAGATAAAGACATAAGAGAAGAAATTGCAGCAAAGGCAATGGCGGTATATAAATATAAAGACAATGAAAGCAAATGGATTGTAGAGGAACAATATAAGGAAAAGATTAGAGAAATATTAAAAAATACACCAAAGGAAATATTTAAAATTGCAGATGCAATATCAGTTTCAAGAAACGATATAAACCATTTTGGTTTTACGGAACCTGATAAAAGAAAGGATATATCAAAATTAAAAAGTGAATTAGGTATAAAATATCAAGAATTAAAGAAAGTATATGATGAATACTTAAATAATAAGGGGGCATTGGAGGACTTAGAATGAAGTTGATACTACTTTTTTCCCACAAACTAACAGATGAACAAATAAGAGAAGCCGAGAATGAACTTAAGGTGGAAGAATTTATATATCTTCCACAGGAACTGCAGTATATATGGTCAAATATACCACCAGAAGGAGAACTGCCTATATATATTATAGATAAATTTAAGCGTTTTATAATAGACAACGCAAAGCAGGGTGATTATATATTAATCCAGGGTGATTTTGGGGCGACAAATCATATGGTACAATGGGCAAAGGAGAAGGGTTTTGTTCCTATATATGCAACAAGCAAGAGAGAGTATAAGAGCATAACAAATGAAGATGGCTCAATAACTAATGTGCATATTTTTAGACACATTAATTTTAGAAGATACTAAACACTGTGGAATATATAATCCACAGTTTTTTTGCTGTCGACCCCCAATCCTGTAAAAAAACATAGGGGGCAGCAGTTGCAAACTCTCGAAAAAAACTATAAAGGTATTTTTTATTATGAATGTGAAACAATAATATACTTTGAATTATTATAATTTGAAGTATAATATTGTTGAGGTGGTAATATGAAAAAATTTGTGAATAGAAAAAAAGAGCTGGATTTTTTAAATAAAGAATATACAAGAGAAGGTTCATCGTTTGTTGTTATATACGGAAGAAGAAGAGTTGGGAAAACATCTCTAATTAAGAAATTTATAGAGGATAAAAAGGCAATATATTTTCTTGCAACAGAAGAAATTGAAGGTGAAAATATAAATGCATTTAAAAATGCAATTGCAAATTATTTAAATGATGATTTCCTTTTAGATTTACGTATTGATAGCTGGGATAGTGTCTTTGATTTAATATTAAAGAGGGTAGATCCTAAACAAAAAACAATAATTGTAATAGATGAATTTCAGTATTTAGGCTTAATAAATTCAGCATTTCCTTCAATTTTTCAAAGGATTTGGGATGAAAAACTAAAAGAAAAAAATATTATGATAATTTTATGTGGATCGCTAATTGGTATGATGGAAAAACAAACACTAAATTACTCCAGTCCACTTTATGGCAGAAGAACAGGACAAATTAAATTAAAACAAATTGATTTTAAGTATTACAAAGAATTTTATGATGAAGATGTAAATTTAATTGAGTATTATTCTGTAACAGGCGGAGTGCCTAAGTATATAGAAATGTTTAAAAAGGAAAAGAATATATTTGAGGCAATAAAAAACAATGTATTGAATAAAGATAGCTTTTTGTATGAAGAGCCCATATTTCTTCTCGAAAAAGAGGTACAAGATATAGGAACATATTTTTCTATAATTAAATCTATTGCAGCTGGAAACCATAAAATAGGTAATATAGCAACCAACTTAGGAGTTTCACAGACTAAATTAACAAAATATCTATCAACATTGATTGATTTAGATATATTAAAAAGAGAAGTACCAATAACAGAGGAAAACCCAGAGAAGAGTAAAAAAGGTTTATATTTTATAAATGATAATTTTATAGAGTTTTGGTTTAAGTTTGTTTATCCATATAGAAGCTTTATTGAATTAGATAATGTTGATTATGTTTTAGACAAAATAAAAAAAGGTTTTTATATGAATCACGTTAGTTTTGTGTATGAAGATATATGTAGACAAAGTATATGGGATATGATAGTTGGAGGAGAGATTCCATTTTTATTAAATAAAGTAGGTAGATGGTGGAATTCAAAAGAGGAGATAGATATAGTTGGAATTAATACGGATACTAATGATATATTGTTTGGAGAATGCAAATGGCTAAATACACCTATTGATATAGATATATTCTATAGGTTAAAAGAAAAAGCTAAGAAAGTTGAATGGAAAAGAAATAATAGAAATGAATTTTACGTTTTGTTTAGTAAAAGTGGGTATACTGATAGGTTATTAGAACTATCTAAAGAAATGCCAAATTTGTTATTGAAATAATATAGATAGCAAAAACTGTGGAGAATATAATCCACAGTTTTTTTGCTGTCGACCCCCAATCCTGCAAAAAACCCGGGGGGTCGACAGCAGCCTCAAACCCTTGAAAAACCTACAAAGTTACTTTTTTATTACGAAAAAGAAACAATTTGACAATTCAGAAAAATATAGATATAATAAT
>NZ_FQVG01000031.1:6635-22033 GCF_900129265.1 Caloramator proteoclasticus DSM 10124
GTTTATAGCCTACCTATAAGGGATTGAAACTTGTAAATATACAAATCTTGTTTAATTAATTCATTTAGTTTATAGCCTACCTATGAGGTTTAAAGCTCCAAAGTAAAGGTAATACTTTACTTTGGAGCTTAAGTTTTACAAAAAAAGGTGGTGATGTAATGGATGTAAATGGAACTTTAATTTGGTATTACAACATTTGTAAAAGGGAAGTGTACTTAATGTCCCACGGTATACTCCCAAATCAAGATGACGAAAACATTGATATCGGGAGGTTTATACACGAGAACTACTATAGGAGAAACGAGAAGGAAATACGTTTTGGTAATGTAGCTTTTGATGTTATGTATCAGAACCAAAATAAACTAATAATAGGTGAAACAAAAAAGTCCTCTAAATTTTTAGAGGCATCAAAATGGCAACTTCTTTATTATTTAAAAATATTAAATGAGGCAGGAATTGAGGCAAAGGGTGTTTTACAATACCCAGAAGAAAGAAGACGTGTAGAAGTTGAGCTCACAGATGAAAATATAATAAAGTTAAAGAAGATGGAGGAGGAAATAATAAATATAATCGAATCCCCACTTCCTCCAAAAGTTGAAGAATGTGTTTACTGTAAAAACTGTGCTTATAGAGAATATTGTTATGCATAGGAGTGATTAGATGAACAAGGATATATACATATTTTCAAATGGCGAATTAAAAAGAAAGGACAATACCTTATATTTTGAAACACAAGACACTAAAAAATATTTACCTGTAGAAGAAATAAATAATATATGGATATTTGGAGAAGTGGATGTCAACAAGAGGTTTTTAGAATTTGCGGCTCAAAAGGAAATATTGCTACACTTTTTTAATTACTATGGATATTATGTAGGCAGTTTCTATCCAAGAGAACATCTCAATTCAGGATATGTTCTATTAAAACAAGCAGAATATTATATGAACGATGATAAAAGATTAAATTTAGCTAAAAAAATAATAGATGGTGCTTTTTCAAATATGCTCGTTGTATTGAGATATTATAAATCAAGAGGTGTTGAAATAGAAGATAAGATAAATGAGATAGTAGATAAAAAACAGGATTTAGAAAAATCACAGAGTATAGAAGAAGTGATGGCAGTAGAGGGGAATATAAGAGAAGTTTATTATTCTTGCTTTGATAAAATAATAAATAAACCTGAATTTGTATTTGAGAAAAGAAGTAAACGCCCACCTCTTAATAGATTAAATGCATTAATTAGTTTCGGTAACTCACTTCTTTATTCTGCAGTATTATCTGAAATATATCATACCCAGTTAAATCCAAGTATAGGTTATCTTCATTCAACAAATAACAGAAAATTTACTTTAAATTTAGATATAGCAGAGATATTTAAACCATCTATAATAGACAGGCTAATTTTTTCCTTGCTAAACAGAAATCAATTAACAGAGGATGATTTTGATGAACAGCTAAATGGAATTATTTTAAATGAAAAGGGAAGGAAGATATTTGTTCAGGAGTTTCAAAATAAGTTGGATGTAACAATAAATCATCCAAAACTAAACCAAACTGTAAGTTATAGAAGACTAATAAGAATGGAACTATACAAAATTCAAAAACACATAACTCAAGATGAGGAGTACAATCCCTTTGTTGCAAGGTGGTGATATATATGTTTGTAATACTTGTTTATGATGTTGAAGAAAAAAGAGTTGCAAAGGTTTTAAAGAAGTGTAGAGAATATCTAACTTGGGTTCAAAATTCAGTGTTTGAAGGTGATATAACTGAGGCAAATTTAAAGAAGTTACAAATGGAGCTAAATAGGATAATAAAAAAAGAAGCCGATTCAGTAATAATATATAAATTCAACAGCCTAAAATATTCAAGTAGAGAAGTTATGGGACTTGATAAAAACCCACAAAATTCAATAATTTAGTGCAATAAAAATAGGATAGGAAAGGATTATTATAAAATTGTAGCAGGAATTTTAAGAAAAATATAGAAGTATATATTAACAAACTTTAACAAAAGAGGTGTCTTATGAGAGTAGAACTTAATCTTGAGTTTGATGAGCTAAATCTTCCTATCCACTACAACCATATTATGCAGGCGGTAATTTTAAAATGGATAAATGATGAAAAATATGCACAGTTTATACACGACAAAGGCTATGAATTCAACAACAGAAGATATAAATTATATACCTTTTCAAGGCTGGAGGGAAAGTTTAGATTAGATAATAAAAATAAGAGAATAATTTTTCAAGATTCTGCAAAGCTTTTGATTTCATCGGTAGATGATGAGTTTTTAAGATATGTTGTAGAAAACTATATAGAAAATGGCTCAATAAACATTATTGGTAATGAAGTAAAGGTAAAAAATATAAGATACATCTATCCAAAGCTTGATGGAAATGTGTTTGTTACAAAATCTCCAATTACTGTTTATAGTACCTTTGAAAGGGATGGAAGTAAAAAGACCTATTACTACAATCCTTCTGAAGATGAGTTTGAGGAGTTAATAAAAAGAAACTTAGTATATAAATACAATTCATACTATGATACTAATTTAAAGGATATAGACATAAAGATTACACCAGTTAAGGAAACCTTAAATCAAAGTATAGTCCTTTATAAAGGCACAGTTATAAAGGGATGGAATGGAGTATTTAAAATAGATGCTTCAAAGGAAATACTTGAGTTTGCCTATGGGGCTGGACTTGGCAGTAAAAATTCACAAGGGTTTGGTTGTATAGAAGAAGTATAGGAGGTGATAGATTGATAGAGGGAATTATTCAATTAGGACAGGCTGCATTAAAGGAAAGGGGACTCTTAGATAACATTATAAAGGAACTTGAACCAGAAGTTAAGGGTAAGGTTAGATATGTTTTTAAGCTAAATTTTGATACACAAGATTTAAAAATAGATATTGATGTTAATGAAGAAATGAGTAGTGACACTGCATATAAATATTGCTTTGTAGGTTCAGCAGATGGTGCAAATTCTCCCCAATGGTATGCATCAAGCAGCAGTTTAGGATATTTTTTAAATCAAACAATATATAACCTAAATAGTATAGACTTGGGAGAGTTTTTAAATTCAAAGATGAAGTATATATTGGAAAACTTTTATATTGACCTTCAGGATGAAGACCTAAAAAGATTTAGATACGCAATAGACTTGAAAAAGCTTGGTTTATATATTGATGTAAAAGCAAAGTATCAAGAACATATAAAAGAAGGGAAAAAGGGTAGTAAGTTTTCAGATGCTCTAACAAAAGAAATAGAAGAATATATAAAAAATAAATATGATATGAAACTAAAGGATTTTGGTATTTTTGTACTTTGTATAGATGGAATACCTCTTACAGATTATGATGAGTATAAAAAGGCAGTGATTGAATCCAAAAAGCCAAAGACATCTTCAAAATCAAAGGGAGAAAATAGTGTTTGTCATCTTTGTGGTGGCAGTGAAAATGTTTCAGATGACCTAACAAAGACAAAAATAAAATTTTATACAACAAATCTATCCAATTTTGCAAGTGAGCTAAATAAGAACAAATACAAAAGAAATCTACAGCTTTGTGAAAACTGTCTAAACAGCCTTCTTGCAGGTGAAACATATCTTATGAATAACCTAAATACAAGGCTTGCTAAGTTCAATGTATATATTCTGCCCCATTTTATATATGGTGATGTAATAAATATTAAAGACCTCGACTTTGTAAAGGACAAAATAAAAAATTCCTTTGATACATTAAAAAATTTAGAATCCATAGATGATTTGAGGGAAGACATAGATATGTCCCTTTCATTAGAAAATAGTAATCATTATTTTCTTTTGAACTTCATATTCTATACAAAAAATCAAGCTTCAACAAAGGTACAGAGGTTTATTAAGGATGTAAATCCAAGTATATTTAAGAGATTAGCAGGAGCTATTAAAACTTCAAGTGGTGAACTAAATAATTTTATACCAGATATAAAATTTAACTTAAACACAATATATTCAATGGTTCCAATACGTGAAAGCAAGGGTGAGGCAACTGAATATAGAAATATTCTTAACATATATGATGCAATTTTATCAACAAGACACCTTGATAGACAAAAGCTTATAAATGACTTTTGCAGAGCAGCTCAAATCATATTTAGAAGACAGGGTGATTCAAGCTTTAAGGAGTACAATATATCCTTTTATCAAAGGGTAGAAACATATATAAATAAGACATTGATTTTTACAAAGGTACTTGAAAAAATTGGCTGTCTGAAGGAGGGAGAAGGAATGGATGTAAGGGAATTGTCCCTAAAGGATGACCTAAAGAAATACATTGAAACAATGAAGTATGATGAGCAAAGAACAGCACTGTTTTTACTCGGATATTTAATAGGTGAAATAGGCAATGCACAAAGAAAAAGGCTTGGGGATAAAAAGCCAATTCTAAATAAAATAAATTTCAATGGAATAGATAAGCAGAAACTAATGAGGTTGTCAACGGACGTGTTTAATAAACTTAATCAAGAAAAGGCAAATGATAAGCCGCTAAGGGTGTATAATGAAGGTGTTTACTATGAATTTAAAAGACTTATTGACAAAAATTTATCAAATTGGAGTTTAAATAAAAATGAAAATCTATACTACATTCTTTCAGGATATTCCTATGCAAGTGTAAAACCATTTTTAAAGGAGGATGATGTAAATGAACAATAATGAAATTTTATATTTATATGACGCAAAGCTTTGTAATCCAAATGGAGACCCAGATGAAGAAAATAGACCAAGAATGGACTATGAAAGGGAAATAAATCTTGTTTCAGATTTAAGACTAAAAAGATACATAAGGGATTATCTTTTAGATTTAGGCTATGACATATTTGTAAGGGGAGTAGATGGTAAAACAGTAAATGCAGAGGGAAGAACAAAGGAGTTTAAGGAATTTACAGATGAGTGGATATTAGACAATTTGATAGACGTTAGAATGTTTGGGGCAACAATGCCTGTTAAGGGAGATAATAAAACCTTCATTGGACCAGTTCAATTTAATTGGGGATACTCTTTAAACAAGGTAGAACTTTTAGAAAGCTCCATTACATCTCATTTTTCAAGTGATACAGGAAATAGCCAAGGTGCAATAGGAAAGGATTATAGGGTAAAATATTCTCTAATTGCCTTCTTTGGTGTTGTATCAGGTAAAAGAGCAGAAAAAACTAAGTTAAAAGAAGAAGACCTACAACTTTTAGATAAGGCTATGAAGTATGCAATAGTAAATCTTGCCACAAGAAGTAAGGTTGGACAATATCCAAGGCTTTATTTAAGAGTTGAATACAAGGACAGCCACACTATTCTTGGAGACTTTAGAGACTATATATCTTTAAATGAAAGGGTTGAAAATGTAAGGGATATAGAAGAAGTGAGTCTTGATATTACAAGACTTGTAGAAAAGCTTGATGAAAATAAGGATAAGATAAATAGAATATTCTATTTCGCAGACAGCTCACTTGAACTTACGGTAAATGGAAGTAGGGTGGATTTAAAGGAAGCATTAAAAGATTTTAATCTTGTTGAAGTTGAGTAGGGTGATTTTATGAAGGTTTTAGTTTTTGATATGAAGGGAAGGCTTGCACACTTTAGGAAGTTTTACACAAATTCCTCCTCCCTATCTTACCTTCTCCCCCCTAGAACCACCCTTATGGGAATAGTAGCAGCTATTATGGGATATGAAAGAGACAGCTATTATGAATTACTTTCCAGTGAAAACTTAAATTTATCTGTTAGAATTATGTTTAAACCAAGGAAAATAATGCAGACATTAAACTATATGAAGATAGAAAATCCTAAGGATGTTTATAAGGTTAAGGATCATACACAGGTTCCCTTTGAAGTTATTGCGGCACAAAATGGGAGTGTTTTGTACAGGGTGTATTTAAATCATAAAGATGAAGAAGTATATAAAATAATAAAGGATAAAATAGCCACATCAAGATGTGAATATCCCATTTACTTTGGTGGCGCACCCTTTAGTGCCTCCTTTGAGTTTGTTGGGGAATTTGAGGCTGAAAATATAGATGGCACACATGAGATTGTAACTCCAGTAAATAAGGATTTTATAGAAAAATTAGATTTTAACTTTGAAAATTTTACACTTGCAAGGGAGAGAATGCCAAGAGATTTTTATAGTGATAGGCTAATTAAGGAGGCTGCAACATATATTTTTGAGGAGGAAGGAAAGGCACTTAAGGTAAAGTTAAATTGCGATGCTTTAAGACTGCAAAATGGAGAAAATATAGTATTTATGTAGGGGACATAAAGTCCCCTTAAACTTTAGGAGGGGTAAAATGCCATTTTATTCTCATCCAGATAAACTTCTAATTGAACATTTAAAGGAAGTATATGATATAAATAAAGGATTGTTTGGAGATGAAGATGGTGAGGTTTATAGGGTAATATCTTTTTGTCATGATTTTGGCAAATATACAACCTATTTTCAACGACATTTATTTGGTAAAGAAACATCGGAACTTTCAAAACACGGCTTTATATCTGCAATCTTTGGGGGATATGTTGCCTTAAATCTTTTAAAGGAACCGTACCCTTTGTATGTTTATCTTGCTATTTTACATCATCACGGCAATTTAGAGACTCCACTTGAACACCTACCTAAGAACTTCAAGAAAATAGATGAAGGGGACATTTGGGTTCTTGATAAGATAAACATATTTAAAAAGCAGATGGAGGATATAAAGAAAAACAAAGATGAAATATATAAAGATTATGAAATGGTGGGTTTAGGGCAGATTTTTAATGATTTTTTAGAGGAGGACGTTTTAGATATATTAAAGGAACTTAGAAAAATCCATTTTAAAATTGAAAGGCAAGAGAGTGAAATCCACTATGTTAATCTGCTTTATTTTTATTCTGCTCTAATTTCAGCAGATAAATTGAGTGCATCAAATACAAAAGTTTTAGATGATATTGGAGTTATAGAATATGATAGGTTAAATAGGGAAAGGGAAGAAAAAATAAAGGGTAAGCAGGATATAAATGGAATAAGAAGCAGTATATTTAAAAATGTCCTTCAAAACATAGAAAAAAACAAAGATAAAAGTATGTTTACGATAACAGCACCGACGGGTACAGGAAAGACTTATACAGGATTTTTTTCTGCGTTGAAACTAAGGGAACTATTAGGTGGTAATAGAAGAATAATATATTCTCTTCCCTTTACATCAATAATAGACCAAAATTATGATGTAATAGAGGAGCTATTTTCAAAATTTCAAGAATACCAAAGTTGCAAGGGAAGGTATTTAATAAAGCATCACAGTATGGCAGATGTTGAGTATTTAGATGAAAATATGGATTATACTAAAACACAGCAGGAACTTCTTATAGAAAATTGGGAAAGTGGAGTTGTAGTTACTACCTTTGTTCAGCTTCTTGAAACTTTAATCGGCAATAGAAACAGAATGCTTAAAAAATTTGTGAACATAAGAGGTTCTATAATTCTTTTAGATGAAGTTCAGGCAATAGATATAAAGTATTATCCTTTAATTGACTTTATATTTAATCTTGCTGTTAAGTATCTTGAGGTAAAAATAATAATGATGACGGCAACAAAACCTGCAATATTAAATGGGGCTGTTGAGCTTTTAGAGGGGTGCGATAAGTATTTTTCATTATTTAATAGGACGAAATTAATCCCAAGGCTTGAATCCATAAGTGTTGGTGAGTTTATACAGGAGTTTAAAGAGAATATACAAGATAAATCCTATTTAATCGTATGCAACACAATAAATCAATCAATTGAGATATTTAGTGGGCTTAAGGACTTAGATAGGGATGTGTATTATCTTTCAACAAACCTTGTGCCAAAGCATAGAAGGGAGAGGATAAAAGAGGTATCAGAGAGGCTAAAGCGAGGGGACAAGATTATACTTGTCTCAACTCAAGTTGTTGAGGCAGGAGTTGATTTTGATTTTGATGTAGTGATAAGGGATTTAGCACCACTTGATTCAATTATTCAATGTGCAGGAAGGTGTAACAGAAACGGCAAAAAAGAGCTTGGTGAAGTATATGTATATAAAATGGTAAATGAAAAGGGAGAACTTTTTTCAAAGCATGTTTATGGGAACACTTCAGTTAATATTACAAAGGAATTGATTGAGAATAAAGAGGTTATATTTGAAAAGGATTATTACAATTTAATAAATGATTATTTTAAAATGGTTATAAATAATAAACAAAAGGATGTTTCAAATGGTTATATAGAGTCTATAAAAAGGCTTATATTCACAGGTGACTATAAATACCCATTAAGCAGGTTTTCCTTAATTGAAAACAATCCTACATATATAGATGTGTTTGTAGAGGTAGATGATGAGGCAGTTAAAACTTTAAAGAAATATTTTGAAATATTATTAATAAAAGATTATGAAAAAAGAAGAGAAGAATATTTAAAGATAAAGAATCAACTTAACTATTATTTCATCTCTGTTCCAGAAAAAACTTATAAAAATTTTGAGAATAGATATGGTATATTTGTACTTCCCCAAATAGCTCTTAAGGACTATTACAATGTAGATACAGGGCTTATAAGAGAGAAGGATGAGACATTTATGATTTTTTAAATTATTTTTACACTAAAATTTAGAAAAATTTTTTATATAATAATTAAAATAAAAAAAGGAATTTGTAAAATTGTAACGAAAAATATAAATGTAGCCCAAAAAAGAGGGGGGATATGATGAAGGAATTATATGCTGCGGCCCTTTTGCACGATATAGGTAAGTTTTATCAAAGGACGCAGGATAATAATGAAAAGGAAAAGGTAAAAAGGGCATACAAGACGATATATGAACAGGAGGGTGCATATTCTCCAAGACATCAGGAGTGGGGTGCCTACTTTTGTGAAAAACTTAACTTACCAAATATAAATGAAATCAAGAGGCTTGTTAGGAATCACCACAAACCAACTGATGTATATGAAAAAATCATATCAATAGCAGATATGCTCTCTTCAGGTGAAAGAGAGGAAAAGGAAGATGATTGTAAAAATCTAATTTCTGTTTTAAATTTGGTTAAGTTAAACAGAAGTAGAGAAGAAAAAAGAAAGTATAAAAGGATTTCAAGGCTATCGCAGTTTAATGAACTTATGGATAGCGAAGAACAAAATATATCGGTTTCATACAAAAGGTTGTGGGATGAATTTGAGGGTGTTATAAAGGAAGAGGGAGATATAGATAGAATATACTATATACTAAGTGAATACACCTCAAATGTTCCATCTGCATATTATTATTCAAGACCAGATATAAACCTTTTTTCACACCTTAAAACAACTGCTGCAATTGCAGTATGCTTATATAAGCAGTTTGAGGAAGAAATAAAAAATGGAGACTATAGAAAAATAGATGAGATTTATACAAAAGTAAAGCTTAATAAGGAGCTTTTTAAGGAAAACATATTTTGTTTAATAAAGGGTGATATATCTGGTATTCAAAGCTTTTTGTATAACATAGATATGGAGGATGCTCTAAAGAATCTAAAGGCTCGTTCATTTTACCTATCATATATTCTTGATATCATTGCAAGGTATATAGTTGATGAGGAAGGACTTACCTTAAGCAATATACTATATTGTGGTGGAGGACATTTTTATATAATTGCACCCAATAAAACAAAGGAGAGAATAGAAGAGTATAAGAAAAAAATACAAGAAGTTTTATTTAAAGCACACGGAATAGATGTTTCTGTTCTTTTATCCTGCGTCGAATTTAATATTGGTGATTTAGCTACTGC
The DNA here is from genome assembly GCF_900129265.1 of Caloramator proteoclasticus DSM 10124. Taxonomy (GTDB): domain Bacteria; phylum Bacillota; class Clostridia; order Clostridiales; family Caloramatoraceae; genus Thermobrachium; species Thermobrachium proteoclasticum. Next base: position 16,419 of record NZ_FQVG01000031.1, read on the forward strand.
AGATTTTTCAAAGGTTTTCTGGGCTGCAGGAAACAAACTTTCAGAAGAAAAATTTAAGAAGTTTTCAAACATATTAAATGAAGATTTCTTTATGCCAAGAGAAAATATAAATATATGTCCATACTGCAAAAGAGAAATTAAGGGAGATATTTGTGAGTTTTGTGAATCCTTTGTTGAGTTAGGTAATGCACTTTATAGAAACAAGTATGTGTATTTACACAAAAGAGAAAAGTTTAATGGAAAAGTTAAAAGGGTAGAAGATGTTTTTGCTTCCTTTGGATATGAAATTGAGTTTACAGATCAATTAAATAAGAAGGCATTTTCTGTGAACAAAGAAGGAGTAGACTTTAAAAATACATCAGGCTACATTAAAACAGCAAATTATATGTATAAAGAAGGTAGTAGGGTAGCTACCCTTGAGGAAGTTTCACAAAAGGCACAAGGAATTAAAAGGTGGGGAGTCTTAAGAGGTGATGTTGACAACCTTGGAAGAATATTCTTAGAAGGTTTGGGAGAAAACAAGTCAATATCAAGGGTTGCGACGTTATCCTCTGAGCTTGAGATCTTCTTTGGAAAATTCCTTGAGGACTATGTAAGGGAAAATTATAAAGAGTGTATGGTTATTTACTCAGGTGGAGATGATTTCTTTATAATTGGTCCTTGGAGCAGTCTTCCAGATTTAGCATATGGTTTAACACATAAGTTTAATGATTATACTGGTGGTAATAGTGATATTACAATATCAATGGCAATAGAGATTGCACCAGATGTTAAATTCCCTGTGTTTAGGGTTGCAGAGGATGCTGGAGATAGCTTAGATATGGCTAAAGAGTATGAAAGAGGCGGTAAGACAAAAAATGCCCTTTCCTTCTTAAAGGATGTTATAGGATGGGAAGAGTTTGAGGAGTTTAAAGAGATTAAAAACGATATGAAGCATCTGGTTGTTGATAAAAATGTAACAAGAAATATATATTACACAATTTATTCTATTATTAATCAATATGAAAGAAGTAAGGAAGAGGGAGATTTGTTTAAATCTTGGAGGCTTGTTTATTATTTTGCAAGGCTTCAAGAAAGACATAAGGATGCTAAAGAAAATATTAAATTGCTTATAAGCAAAATATTAAAGAACAATAATTCATTGTATAATAAGCTGTTTACAGCAACACTTTGGTCTGATATAGAAAGTAGGGGTTAAGGAGGTAGGAAAGATGCCAAATAATAATCAAAACAAAGGGAAACAGCAAAATAATATTCCAAATAATCAAGAGGATATTTTAAATGCACAAACTGCATCTATACTTTTAAATCCTCAAAAGGATGCAGATGGAAAGTTATTATTTGAAATTGCTGAAAAAGTTGGTAAAAGAATTAAGGATGATGGTGTAACGGTATCTCAAATTAGAAAAATATATTCTGAAGTTAGAAAACTTGAATATGATGAAAAACGTGAATATCAATACAATTTAAGATTAATAAAAGCACAGATTGGATATACAGCAGGTAGATTTTCTAAATTAAAGAACTTTAAAAATGTTTTTGACATACTAATTCAAGAAACATTAAAGGGAGATAAGACTGAATTAAAGAGGTTTAAAGATTTCTTTGAGGCAGTAATAGCATACCACAAGGCTTATGGTGGAAATTAATAAAGGGGGTACATTATTATGGGTTTTAATGAAATAGTGTTAAATGGAAAATATGTAATAGATGCAGAAATAAAACTTTTAACAGGACTTCATATTGGTACAGCAGGAAATAGCTTAGATATCGGTGGAGTTGATAATCCTGTTATAAAGGATGTATATGGTAAACCATACATACCAGGAAGTAGCTTAAAGGGTAAACTTAGAAGTTTAATGGAGTTTTATAATAATAAACTAACTATTGGTAATGTTGCATATTCTGTTTATAAAAACAATGGTGGAGACGGTTCTATAAGAATGCATATGTGTGATAAAAAGGATTGTATTGTTTGTGGTCTTTTTGGAAGAAATCACGGACAGCATAAAATAATAACAAACTCAAATGGTGCTTATGTGGATAGAACATTTGAGGAAGCTGTGGAACCAACAAGGTTAATAGTAAGGGATGCACATCTTATAGATGAAAGTATTACAGATGAAATGAAGGACAATATGGATTTTGAATATACAGAAGTAAAGTTTGAAAATAACATAGACAGAATAACATCTGCGGCAAACCCAAGACAGACAGAAAGAGTACCAGCAGGGGCAACCTTTAAGTGTAATTTTGTTGTAAATGTGTACAATGATGATGATAAAAAATACTTTGAAGCACTACTTACTGCTATGAAACTTCTTGAAGATGATTATTTAGGTGGTCAAGGTAGCAGAGGTTATGGACAAGTTAAGTTTGAAAATATAAAAATAGAGTATAAAGGTAAAAATGCTTATTTAGGAAAAGAGGATAAAAAGGTTTTTGGGCCATTTAATTCATTAAATGAAGTTAAGTTAGGATGATGGGTATGAAAAGGTATAGAGTAAAGCTAAAATTTAAGGAACCTATACATTTAGGGTATAGGGAGGGTATGTTTAATATAACCGACACAACTATTCATTCTGATACTATATTTTCAGGTATTGTAAATTGCTATTCACTTTTATTTGGAAAAGATAAAACAGATAATCTTTTAGATAACATATTACAAGGCAAACTTAAGGTTTCATCCTCCTTTTACTATGTAGATGATGAGTACCTTTATCCAAGACCAATATGTAACAAGATGTATTTAGATGATTTTAAAAAGGATAAGAAGATAAAATATATAAGCGAGAAGGTTTTAAGGGGACAGGCAAAGGATAAATATGTAGTAGGAAATATGCTTTTATCTAAGAAAATAGAGAAATATATATACAAAATAGAAGAAAGACCAAGGGTTGTAGTAGATAGATTAAATAATGGTTCAAGCATTTACTATACAAGTTGTTGTAGGTTTAATGAAGGCTGTGGACTTTGGTTCTATATGGATGTTGAGGATGAATTAAAGGATGAGGTTTTCTCTGCTTTAAACTTGTTGGCTGATGAAGGATTAGGTGGAATGAGAAGCTATGGTTATGGACATTTTGAGTTTGAAGCCTTTGAAGAAAAGTTAGAGAAGCCTTTAAATAAAAATATTCTTATATCTTTGTGCTTACCTAAAAAAGAGGAGATAGAAAAGTTTTTAAGCTATGGAATTGTAGAAAGAACAGGATATATATATTCACCATATGTAAAAACAAAGAAGCATAATATATACAGGATGTTTGAGGAAGGAAGTATTGTAGAAGGAGAAGCTGAAGGAACAATTTTTGATGATACTCCAGAGGGATTTAACGAACATAAGGTTTACAAATATGGCAGGGCATTTTTAGTTCCCTTTGAATAAGGAGGGGGAAAATGGATTATAAAGTAAATTATTATGAGATTGAGATTTTATCTCCAACAACTGTGACATCAGGGGATAAAATTCCAAGCTTTCAAGTTGTTGTTGAAGGTAAAAAAGCATATATAATTGATATAATGAAAATGATAAAGGCAAATAAAAAGGCGTTGGATATAGTTGTAGCATTTGATTTTAATAAAGGAGAAAGTTTGGTAGATAAGCTAAAGAGAGAAGGCATAAACTATAAAAGCTATATAAAATACGAACTTGATTATATTGGTTCAACAAATAGAATAAGAGAAATAAATGAAATAATGAAAACAGCAGGAAGGCCATATATACCAGGAAGTTCCATAAAGGGTGCTGTAAGAAGTACGCTGAGTAGGGCACTTAATAAAGAAGATATTTACTTGAGAAGTTTAGATAATTCTGTAAAAAATAAAAAGAAAAGTGAAGTATGCGATGATAGAGCAGAAGAAGAGTTGTTTGGTTCTCCTAATTACTCTCCTTTTAGATTTTTAAACATATCTGATACTGATGTGGTAGATGCTTCAAACCTTGAACTTTGTGATATTAAGGTGTTGAATGTATGTAATGGAAAAGCAAAGTGGTTTGCAGGAAGAGAAAACATAGAAGATAAACAAAGGGCAGTTTCTATACATACAGAGGCACTTAAAAGGGGAACAAGGCTAAAGGGTAAAATAAGTAGTGGATTTATACAATATTTTAAAGAAAATAGTTTTACAGGTATTAAGAATATTGAAAGTGTAATGAATTATGCGTCAAAGATAAAGAAGGAAGTATATAGCTATATTGGTTCTGAAATTGAGTTTTATGAAAAATATAATAATGGTGAATTAACTGATGTATTGAATTTTTATGAAAAACTGCGTGATATGAAACTTGCAGAAAATGAATTTCTATTACAAGTTGGTTTTTCAACAGGCTATAAGCCAAAGAGTGTTATTAAAAAGATAGATAATAAGTTTATTCAACAACTAAAGGTTGTAAGTAAAGGTAGAATATATGAAGATATGTTTCCAAAAACACGAAGATTAGTATATAAAAATGGTAAGATAGAAGCCCCACTTGGATGGATAAAAATTACCTTGAGGTAAGTTTTATGAAGGGTGTTAGAGTTAGTATAAAAATGGGTTTTAAAAACCCATTTTTCATTGAAAAAGAGTATAAAAGTTCAATTAGCAAAAGGTTAAAAGAATTGGGAATAGAAAGGTTTGCGTTTTCGGATTTAGTTTGTAAAAGAAAAAAGGTAATAGAGGATGGGTTTTATGCAATTGATGAGGCAAGATTTGATTTTACAACATTAAATTTTAGAGGTTTGCATAGAGCGATAAATAATATTTTAAAAGAGGGTATTGAATTTAAATATGGGAAAGTCATAAATATTGATGTGGGAGTAAAAAGGATAGAGTTTTTTAATGAAGGGTATCTTTTATCCCCTGTTTTAGTTTTAGAAGAAGAGGGCAAAAGTGTTGATTTTGTTGAGAACCCTGTTTTGTATAATAAATTGATTAGGGATAAAATTATGAGGAAGTATGAAAATGTGTATGGCAAAAAACCTGATAATGATTCGTTTATAATAATTTTTAGGAATACCCCAGATAAAATTGTAGAAGAAGGAAAAATATATTTAAAGTCAAAATGTGAGCTGTATGGTTCTAAGGAGCTTATATATTTAGCAAATTGTTTAGGATTAGGTGACAACAACGAAGAAGGTTTTGGAATGATGTCAGAGGAATTATATTTTTATAAAAACAAATAATACTATGTGAAAATGAAGCTAAACTTAACTATACAGTTGTAATGTATGAAATTGGACAGCACTTTGAGTGCGGGAAAACTTAATCTAATGGAAGGATTAACCTTAAAGCGGTTAATCTTATCGGCTTATGTTTATCAGTGTAAAAAATAAAAAGTACAAAATAAAATAATTACGAATGATTTAAATGAATTGAGATATGTAAAGAATATCTTGAACAGTTTATTAATTGGAGTAAATAATAAAATATAAAAACTGTGGACTGAAAGCCACAGTTTTTTGCTGTCGACCCTCAATCCTGCAAAAAAACCGGGGGGTCGACAGCAGCCTCAAACCCTTGAAGAACCTACAAAGCTACTTTTTTATTACGAAAAAGAAACAATTTGACAATTCAGAAAAATATAGATATAATAATGATTGAAAGGGGTTTATAGCCTACCTATAAGGGAT
>NZ_FQVG01000031.1:23743-31978 GCF_900129265.1 Caloramator proteoclasticus DSM 10124
TCGCACCGTTTATAGCCTACCTATAAGGGATTGAAACTTTGCAATATGACAGCGGTTCAGGAAAATATAAAGTTGTTTATAGCCTACCTATAAGGGATTTAAAAATATAATGGCAGCCGTATTACTTATAACATAAAAGAATTCATCTTCGGATGAATTCTTTTCTTTTTATTAACCATATATGGAATTTTTAATATATTTGAAGTAAAATAAAAATATACTTGTAAAGAAGGATGTGGTTTTATATTTGGTTATGTTACACCCTTAAAGGGAGAGCTAAAGGTTAGGGAGCTTGATGTTTTCAAGGGCTACTACTGTGGAGTCTGCACATCCCTTGGAAAGATAAACTACCCAGCAAAGTATATTTTGAATTACGATATGACCTTTCTTGCCTTGTTTTTGTCATCAATAAAATATGATACAGACAGGCCAAAGAGGAGGTTTTGTGGGTATAAAGTAAATAAAGTAAACTATTTTACAAATGAATATATAGACTATGCAGCTATGATGAATATTATTTTAACAAATAGAAAGCTCCTTGATGATTTTAATGACGACAAAAACTATTTTTCCTTTCTGCTTTCAAAGGTTTTTAAAGTGAAAAAGGGAGAGAAGTTTAGGGATAAAATTAAAAGGATAGATAAAAACCTTTATGAAATGTCTTCTTTAGAAAGGCAGAACTCACCTGACATAGATAGACTTAGCCACCTTTTTGGAGAAATAACAAAGGAAACCTTCGATGTTTTAGAAGGTAAAACAGGTGAGGTATTAAAATATTTTGGTTATAATCTTGGAAGGTGGATATATGTAGTAGATGCATTAGATGATTTAGAGAAGGATATAAAGGAGAAAAAATATAATCCTTTAATTTATGCCTTTAATTATGAAAAGGAAGAAAACTTTAGGGAAAGGGTAGTAGAGAATATAAGATTTGTTCTATATAGCTACCTTGAAAACATAACAAAGGCTTATGAATTACTTGATATAAAAAAGAATAGAGGGATATTAGATAACATTATTTATCTATCCCTTGCAGATAAGACAGAAAGAATACTAAAGGGGGAAAGGATAAATGAAAAATCCATACGAGGTATTAGGTGTAGACAAGAACGCTTCAATGGAGGATATAAAGAGAGCCTATAGGGAGCTTGTGAAAAAATATCATCCAGATAGATACCAAGACAATCCTTTAAAGGAGCTTGCAGAGGAAAAATTAAGAGAGATAAATGAGGCCTATGATTATCTTTTAAATAACCACGGAAAACAGCAGAGTGGATATTCAAATGGAGGATATTCATCAAGTGGTTACTCTAATCAAAATACCTTTACAGATTTTCAAAGGGTTAGGGAGTATATAAATAGAGGAGATTATTTTAGTGCTGAAAGAGAGCTAAATAGAATAAATATAAGAAATGATGAATGGTTCTATCTTATGGGACTTGTATATATAAACAGAGGAAACTATTCGGTTGGATATGACTACATAAAAAGGGCATCAGAAATGAACCCCTACAACCAAGAGTACAAAGATGCACTTTATAGAATGAACAACAGCTATAGAAGCTACAATACCCATTACTACAACACCTCAAGAAGGTCAAATGACGACTGCTGTACTATATGTACATACCTATACTGTGCAGACTGTTGCTGTGAATGTTTAGGAGGAGATTTGATATCCTGCTGTTAAGAGGGGGGATAATGTGGATAAAACCAAAAGGGTTGCTTATAGCGGTATAGCGGCAGCACTTTCTATAATATCTCTCTATTTAGGTCTTGTAAGTATTAAGGGTAAAATAACTTTTTTATGCCTTGCAAGCTATATTCTATCAATACCTATTATTGTTTCAAACATATACACAGGGTTTTTAGTGGCACTATCAACAGACATATTAGCCTTCTTTTTAATACCCAATAAGGCGTATGTGTTAGTTTTTATCCCTATGTCCTTCTATCCATCTGTTAAGGCATATTTAGAGAGCAGAACAAAATTCCATTGGGTATTTAAGTATATTTACTTTAATATCTCAATAATTGCTGTGTATAATGTGTATAAGTTATTCATTTCAAATGAAATTGTAATTAGCTATTACTATTTATTTCTCATAGTAGCACAGTTATTTTTCTATATCTATGATATAGTATTTACAAAATTTATTGGATGGGTAATAAGTAAATTAGGGCTGTGAAAACACAGTCCTAATTATTTTAATAAAATAACTTACTAAAAAATGGTGTATAATATTTTCTAATTTGCACAACATAATACAAAAAAGGGGTGTAGTTATGAGGCTTGAAAGGGCAATGGAAATTCAAGACTCACTTGGTGTAATTGATGTAAAGTACAACGGCCACAGTGTATGGATTGAGGAGGTACATAAGGATACAAAATCGGCAGTTGTCAAAGACTTAGATACCAACAAGGTTTTTGAAGTTCCTGTTTCAAAATTACAGGAGAAATAAACAGATTGTTGACAAACTCACTTGTTAGATAGTTTATGAAAAAGCCCCATGAAAGGATTTAAATAGGCTCTTTCATAAGCTTTAGCAATTGTTGCTTTTTGACTTTGAAAAAGTCCATAATTCGGCACAGGACGTGCCGAGCCGAGCGGCCATCAGGACGATGGCATCGCGAGGGTAGGACTTTTTCAAACAAAGAAAAGCTTACAATTGCTTAGCGAAATGAACGGAGCCCAAGAAATCCTTCATGGGGTTAAACAGCCTAAAGTATATTTATTATAACTTAATCTTATAAATTCTTGCCTCATAAGGTCTTAAGGTTATATTGTTTATATTTTCATCTCCACAGTTGTAGTTTGATAAAATCAGCTTAGCCTCTTTAATCTCAACATCTTCAGGAAGTTTAAATTCAGGTGTGCCACTAAAGAAGTTTACCACTACTAAAAATGCATCATCTTCGCCTTTTCTTATATATGAGTATATCTCTTCGTGTTCTCTGTTAATTTCAATAAAATCTCCATAAACAAGAGTTAGATTATTCTTTCTAAGTTCAATAAGTCTTCTATAGTAATTTAATATTGAATCTTCATCCTTAATTTGTGCTTTAACGTTTATATCCTTATAATTTGAATTAACCCTAATCCAAGGAGTAGTCTCACTAAATCCAGCGTTTTTGCTGTCGTCCCACTGCATAGGCGTTCTTGCATTATCCCTTGATGTTAGGTGTAGCCCCTTTATATAGTTTTCGTGGCTCACAAGTCCAGATTCAACAAAATCCCTATATTTATTAAAAACAGCAACATCCCTATAATCCTCAAGTTCAAAGTCCCAAGCATTTGTCATTCCTATTTCATCACCATAGTATATAAATGGTGTTCCCTTTTGGGTAAGCTGTAATGTTGCCAGCATTTTTGCAGACTCTTTATGGTATTTTTTATCGTCCCCAAGTCTTGATACTGTTCTTGTTGAGTCGTGGTTTGAGTAGAAGATTGGGCACCAGCCTTCCTTCTCATACCTCATCTGCCATCCACTCATCTTTTCCTTTATCTCTTTTACTAAATCTATCTTTCTTCTCTCCCAGTCCCTTTCACCTTTGCCAACAGAGTGCATATCAAAATGGAAGGTCATATCAAGTTCTTCTCTATCAACACCTGTATATAGGTAGGCATTATGGTAGCTAATTCCCCCTGTTTCTCCGATTAAAACGTGATATCCTGTGTTAAATACCCTTCTTCTTATTTCCTTTATATAGTCGTGTACCTTAGGTAGGTTTTGAACATATTTTATAAAGTCTCCATATACTTGTCCTTCTTTTATCTCTGCATCTGGGAAGTTAAAGTCCTTTTCAAGATGGTTTATTGCATCAAATCTAAACCCATCAACTCCTAAATCAATCCAAAATTGAATCATTTTAATTATTTCGTTTCTTACATCTTCACATCTCCAGTTTAAATCAGGCATTTTCTTTGAGAATAGGTGTAGATAATATTCTCCTGATTGTTCATCATATTCCCAAGCACTTCCACCAAAGAAGGAACCCCAATTGTTTGGAGGATTTCCGTTTTTACCAGGATGCCATATATAATAGTCCCTATACGGATTGTCCTTTGATTTTCTGCTCTCAACAAACCAAGGATGTTCATCTGAGGTGTGGTTTATAACAAGATCCATTATTAGCTTCATATCCCTCTTATGCATTTCTTGGATTAGAAGTTTGAAATCCTCCATTGTACCAAATTCATCCATAATATCATAGTAGTCGCTAATGTCATAGCCATTGTCATCGTTTGGAGATTTGTTTATAGGGTTTAGGTATATCATATCAACACCTAAATGTTTAAGGTAATCAAGTTTTTCAATAATTCCCCTTAAATCACCAATTCCATCTCCATTTGTGTCTTTAAAACTTCTGACATAGATTTGGTATGCTACGCCTTCCTTCCACCAAGCTCTTTTCACAATAAACACCATCCTTTATAATTTTATACAAATTTTAAAATAATCAGAAAATATCCTTTTTATTTTAAGGGCTGTATTATTTTTTACAGCCCATATGTTTATATTTCAACACAAACACCAAAGTGGTCAGATACAACCTCTTTATTTATACCGTTGAATATAACAGATGAAGACTTAACAGGTATTTTCCTATTTACTAAAATTAAATCAAGTCTTAAATCATTTCTGTTTTCATCCCAACCTGCTATTTTCCCCTTTACTGTAACGCCATCATCCTTTACTTCTGCAAGGCTGTAGGTGTCGTAAAGTCCTCTTTGTATGATGTAGTCATAGCCTTCATTTTTTTTAAAGGCGTTGTTGTTAAAGTCTCCCATAAGGAATGTCAGCTTGTTTTGGTCAATAGTTTCATATAACCTGTCAAATTGCTCCTTAAAGGGTTCCTTCTCATCATCCCACCAGCCAAGGTGGCAGGAGTAGAAGTCTATCTCTTTTCCTTCTATTAAAATACTTGCCTTTAAAACTCTTCTTGTTTTCCAAAAGCTAAAGTCATCTGCCCTTGAAATGAGGTATGACTTTACATCTTTTACCTTATGCTTTGTTAAAAGAGCAACTCCTTCTTCGTATTTATCATATCCTATATGGCTCTTTTCGTAGTACATACTGTACTTTTCCTTTGAAGTTTGGTTTATTTTATTCATAAGTAGGAGGGCAAAGTTGTCCTCCTTAACAATGTCCATAGCTACTTTACTTTCAATTAGCTGATTTACCTCCTGAAGAGAAATCACATCATATCCCTTTTCAATGATATCCTTTGCAATAATATCAAGCTTTTCAAGCTGATTCTCCTCAATCCAGGAATGGCAGTTTAGTGTTAATAGCTTCATCATTATGCCCCCAATATATCGTTTATATCCGATTTTAATATATCTGCCTTAGGCCCGTAAATTGCTTGTATTCCCTTGTCCTTTATAATTAGTCCAACAGCTCCATTTTCCTTCCATTTGCTTTGTTCTGCAACCTTTGCTGTATCAACAACTGTAACTCTAAGTCTTGTCATACAAGCATCAACTTCAACAATGTTTTCGCGTCCGCCTAAAAGTTCAATTATTTTAAATGCTAATTCTCTATTGCCTGTATTAGTAGTTGTTGCAGCAGCCTCTTCCTCTGCATCAAGTTGATTTTCTCCACGTCCTGGAGTTAGTATATTAAACTTCTTTATTGCAAATTTAAATCCAAAGAAGTTTACAGCAAAGAATAGAAGGCAAGTAAATACAAAGTTTAATAAGTCCTTTGCAAGTCCTGCATTTACTATCATTGGTGTACGTGTTAAAAGTTCTATAAAACCAAAGGCGTGTATTCTTAAGTTTATAAGGTCTGCCATTGCAAAGGCAAGTCCTGTGAACACTGCATATCCAAAGAATAGTATAGGTGATGTAAACATAAACATAAATTCAATTGGTTCTGTAACTCCTGTTAAAAATACTGCAAGTGCAGCTGATAAAAACATTGATTTGTATTGAGGTCTTTTTTCCTTCTCAACGCTCATATACATTGCAAGTGCAGCACCTATTAATGATGCAGTTGAAGTTACGATTTGTCCAACCTTAAATCTTGCTGGATGTACTGTAGCAAGTAGTTTATTGTATGTAGTCATATCGCCGGCTGCCTTTAGATTGTTAAGGTCTGTAATCCAAGCAAGCCATAGAGGGTCTTGTCCATAAACAGCCTGTCCAACCTTATCTCCAGTCAGTATGTTGTAAACCCCACCAAGTTCTGTGTAGTTCATAGGTATAGTAATCATATGGTGAAGACCAAATGGAAGTAGAATTCTCTCAAGGGCTCCATATATAAATGTTGAGATAAATGGGGCATTGTCCCTTGATGTTGCAATCCATTTACCAAATGAATTAATACCAGTTTGTACAATTGGCCAAAAGATTGAAAGTATAGTTGCTGTTACAACTGAACCTAATATAACCACAAAAGGAACAAACCTTTTTCCATTAAAAAAGGAAAGTGCGTTTGGAAGTTTGTTGTAGTTGTAGTATTTGTTATAAAGTGCGGCACCTAAGAAACCTGCTATTATACCAACAAATACACCCATATTAAGTGCTGGAGCACCAAGTACAGATGTAAAGTAGTCCTTAACAACTAAATTTGAGCCAAATATTGTTTTAACAGTTGCGTTTGTATCCTGAAGCATTGCACCATTTACGCCAAATATTGCACCTGTTACACGGTTTATTAGTATGAAGGCTATAAGTGCAGCAAAGGCACCACCAGCTCTCTCCTTTGCCCAAGAACCACCTATTGCAACTGCAAATAGTATGTGAAGATTTACAATTATTCCCCAACCTAAATCTTCAATTATTCTTGCAATCGTCTGTGCAAGTGTAATGTCCCCAAATAGAATTCCAATAAGTTTTCCAATTGAAATCATAAGTCCTGCTGCAGGCATTACTGCGACTACAACCATAAGTGCTTTTCCGAATTTTTGCCAGAAATCAAAGGTGAATATTTTTTTAGACATTTTAAAACCTCCTTTAAATGTGAGCAAACGATTGCATAGGGCGTAAAAAAATATTTGATGGATTTTACCATCAAATATTTCAGACAATTAACAATTGTAGTATATAGTAAAAAAAGTCTGATGTCAAGAAACCTAAGATTAATTGAAATATTAAAAATATAAAGAATTGAACGGGTAAGATTATAGTATTGTAAAATAGGTTTTTAAGGGGAGAAATTTTAGATGATTTATATTTCATTTATATTGGTAACATCGTATTTTTTAACAAGAGTAATCTTTTTATCTGAACTTTCGTAAATATTACAGTCAAATCTATATCCTCTAATACCCTTTAGCTGAAGCTCTCTTAATATGTTAAATATAGGGTTTGAATCAAAACATTCAAATACTAAGTTCCTATCACAGCTGCTACATATTCCGTCTATTTCAATAACATCAAAGTTGTTGTTTATTATATCCTCTGCTATCTCATCTATTTTGTTTTCATAAGTTAGGTTGATATGGTATAAATTCATCATAAGTCGCCTCCAAAAACAATAATATTCAGATTATTTTCAATATTAGTATAAATCAATAGATATAGCTTGTCAATAAATTAACCAAGTTTTAACCTGTTCTATTTAATCCCTTTGACAAATATAATTTTATAAGACATAGGGGAGTGATTGTTATTAAAAGGTACATATTGATTGTTATAGTTCTCATATTTCTTGTAATGTGGGAGGGGAATATGAATAGTAAAAGGTTAAGTTTCGAATATGATTATCCTTGTGAGACACTTGATGAAAAGTTAGTTAGGGAATTTGTAGAGAAAAAACTAACAAGTGAGTATGGAGGTATATTTACCAATTATAAAATGGAGTTTGGTTCAAGGGATGTTTTATCAGAATCCGAGGGACTCTCTATGCTCTATTATCTATACATAAAGGATGAGGTAGGATACAGGAGGCATTATGTAAATGTCAATATATTTTTGCACAAAAAATGGAATATATTTATGTACAAAAATTGTACTATGATGATGTATTAGAAGAACTGTTAAAATATTTCATTTTAGATTTTAATCTGTATGAAGGACCTTTTATAGATATAACATGTGAATGATGTAATAATCTATCCAATATTGCATTAGCAATTGTTGCTGAACCAAATACTTCTCCCCAACTTGAAAAAGGCATGTTAGTTGTAATAATGGTTGAGTGTTTTTCATATCGTTTAGATATTAGTTGAAAAAATATATTGGCTGTATCTACATCAATAGGTAAATATCCAACTTCATCAATTAT
>NZ_FQVG01000116.1 GCF_900129265.1 Caloramator proteoclasticus DSM 10124
TAAACATAAAAGACCTCCGAAAAAATATTTATGCATATTTATTATACCATAATATTTTTTCGGAGGTCTCCCACCCAGGTGAAATGTGACATTATCCATTAATTGTTAGTAATATCTAAGCTTAGACACAATTCACTGGTATGTTAAAATTATATTACGTATTTAGGGAGTGATTAATTGAATAGTTTAATTTTAACTCAAGATAATCAGATTTTTATCAAAGTTATAAATAAAGATTTTAAAATAAAGGAACTGATAAAAGAAGTTGAAGAAATACAAATAAATCTTGATAAAAACTACTTTTTATCATTAGTTTAAAATATTGTAGTGCAACAATTATCAATGAAGGCAGCTTATTCTGTCTGTAATAAGCTATTAACTTTATTGGATGAGGTTAGATTCGATAACATACTTAAATGCCAAGAAGAAGCATCACGTTCTGTTGGGCTTTCTAAAAGTAAGGTTGTATATATTAAAGATCTTGCTCAAAAAATAAAAGATGGTGTGGTTAATATAGATAATATCGATAGTCTTACTGACGAAGAAATTATTAAAGAACTAATTAAGGTTAAAGGAATTGGTAAATGGACCGCGGAAATGTTTCTTATATTTTCACTCGGAAGAATGGATGTATTTTCTCTTCAAAATTTGGGTATAAAAAAAGCAGTTCAGGGGCTTTATATAATTCCTGAACTACCAAATAGAGAATTTCTCATAAATTTTAGTGATAATTTTAAGCCCTATAGAACTGTTGTTACTCTTTATCTTTGGGGCGGAACAAATAAAGTCATAATAAAGTGATGCAAATATATTAAGTTTAAATTAACTTTCTTCTCAAAACTAAAAACGTCCATAAAGACAAAATATATGGACGTTTTTGATAATAAAAGTTAGTCATCATTTTTTACTTCTTTTAGATTACTTTCAACCTTTTTTTCACCTTCTTTTTTCTTTCCTTTCTTTGCAGGTAAAGCTATATGTACGTTACCCTTAAGTCTTGTTTTTGATGCCATATATATCCCTCCTTAGTTTTATTTTGCATAATATGAATAATGTCACATTTCACCTGGGTGGGAGACCTCCGAAAAAATATTATGGTATAATAAATATGCATAAATATTTTTTCGGAGGTCTTTTATGTTTA
>NZ_FQVG01000027.1 GCF_900129265.1 Caloramator proteoclasticus DSM 10124
AGTAAATTCTTTAAGCAATAACAATCCTGTATCAGAAGATAAGTCACCACCATCAAAATTTAATCGTATTTTACTATTGCTTTCTAAACAAATATCATATAAACTAAACATTGAGAACCCTCCCTTTGTTTGGTATTTGTTTAGCAACTATATTATAACAAAT
This sequence comes from Caloramator proteoclasticus DSM 10124, assembly GCF_900129265.1. Classification (GTDB taxonomy): domain Bacteria; phylum Bacillota; class Clostridia; order Clostridiales; family Caloramatoraceae; genus Thermobrachium; species Thermobrachium proteoclasticum. The sequence goes on from NZ_FQVG01000027.1 coordinate 164, forward strand.
TTGGGCCCTCTTTTTCATGTTTTTATTTCACTTTTTAAGTGAAATGCAGTTTAGTAAAAAATTAAGTTAATATGGGCTATAGAACTCTTTTAAATAAATTCCATGAATAATTCAGGTTGAAATTAATAATAGATTAATTATATAATAGATATAGATGCGATATAAGGGGTTGTTTGAGATGAATATACAAAGTTTAATTTCTTTTAGGGAAACTGTAAGACAAAACAGCATATCAAAGGCATCAAATAAACTCCATCTAACTCAATCAGCCTTAAGTCAGCAGCTTCAAAATCTTGAAAAAAATATCGGCTGCTCACTATTAATTAGAAGCAATAAAGGGGTTGAGTTGACAAAGGAGGGGGAAATTTTACTTGAATATGCTGAATCAATAATAAGTCTATATGAAAATATGCTATCAGACATAAACGAATCACTACATAATAAAATAAGTGAAATTAAAATACTAAGTTGCAATATAGTAGGTGAATACCTCCTTCCCTGTTCAGTTTATATATACAAAACAAAACATTCTAATATAAAATTTGATATTAAAATCGAAAATACCAAAAAGGTCATAGAAGGAATTCAAAACAAGATAGCAGATATAGGGTTTATAGACAAGCCTTTTGTAAGTGATGAAATAGAGAGCAAGAAAATTTGTGCCAATGATTTAGTTTTTGTATATAATCCAAAAAAATACAAGATACCCGACAACAAAATAAATTTAAGTAGATTATCCGAAATTCCATTAGTACTACTATCTAAAGATAACGGTATAAGGTATATAATAGATACTTCTATTAAAGAAGAAAATATAAAGATTGAAATGGAGTTAAACACAATAGAATCAATAAAGGCATCTATAGTTGCAGGAATGGGTTCATCAATACTGCCTTATACATCTGTAAAATCTGAAGTTCACGCAGGCATACTTTCTGCCATTCCTATAGAAGGTATGTCCTGCCTCTGCGATATTTACTTAATCTATAGTAAGGACATCTTAAATAAAAGCTATGTAAAGGAATTTATTGAATTTATACTTAAGCACGGAAAAGAAACCTTCTGCTAAAGCTTAGTTATCCTTATATACCATATCCCAGCATTATCTTCTATATCAATTCTGCAATTATAGTTTTTAAAGGCCTCTAAAATACCCTGTTGTGTACAGCTATGGTCTGTAACAATGGTTATAGATTCATAGCTGTTTAAATTTTTAAAGGCTATTTTTGCTTTAATTACAGGTATTGGACAAAATAATCCTATACAATCAATTTCACTGTTCATTTTAACCACCCTTTTTTTCAGTGTTTATTTTGTTATAATAATATTGTAGCAAATTAATAGGAGGTAAGAAATGAACCAAAGAGAATTTTTTAATAGACTTGCACCTATTTGGGATGAAATAACAAAACATGATGAAAAGAAAATAGATAAAATACTAAAATTAATAGATATAAAGGATAATTTAAATATACTCGATGTTGGCTGCGGAACAGGAATTCTCGAATCCTTTCTTTTAAAATACAATCCAAATTCCATAACTGCAGTTGATATATCCGAAAAGATGATAGATGTTGCAAAATCAAAGTACAATTATAGTAAAATAAATTTTATAGCACAGGATATAATGGAACACAAAGGATTGTATGATTTAATTATAATATATTCTGCATATCCTCATTTTTCCGATAAGAATGCCCTTATTAATCATCTTTCAAATATGCTTAATAAGGGTGGAAAGCTTGTGGTTGCCCATTCTGATTCAAGAGAAAAGATAAACAGTGTCCACAGCCGTCATCAGGAGGTTAAGGAGGATAGGCTTCCACCTGCAATTGAAACAGCAAACATATTTTCAAAATACCTTTATGTTAATCTTGTTATCGATAACGATGAGATGTATATAGTAAGTGGAATAAAATAAGGAAACAAAAGGTGCTTTCACCTTTTGTTTCCTTATTTATTTAAACCAAATATCCCTCGCATATTCGAGTATTGTATTATCGCTTGAGAATCTTCCTGAATGTGCTATATTGATTAATGAAATTCGGTTCCATTTTAATTTATCCTTATATAGTTCATTTATTTTCCTTTGTGCTTCACAATAGGAGGCAAAGTCTTTAAGAACAAAAAACTCATCATTATGGGTTAGTAGGTGATTAAATATCTCCCTAAATTCTCCCTTTGGTGCAAAATATCCATCATCAAGTTCATTCAGTATTCTTGTTAATCTTCTATCTTGATAATATAAATCCCAAGAATGGTACCCTCCATTTTTATAGTAGTTTATTACCTCTTCAGATGTCATACCAAATAAAATTATATTTTCATCTCCTACCTCTTCATAAATCTCAACATTTGCACCATCTAATGTTCCTATAGTTATTGCACCATTCATCATAAACTTCATATTGCCAGTACCTGATGCTTCCTTTGATGCTGTGGATATCTGTTCACTTACCTCTGCACTTGGAATGAGCTTTTCTGCTAAGGAAACATTATAATTTTCAGCAAAAACAACCTTTATTCTATTATTTATCTTAGGGTCATTATTTACCTTTTCACCTACACTATTTATTAGTTTTATAATCTTCTTTGCAAGATAATATCCTGGTGCTGCCTTTGCACTAAATATAAACGTATGTGGCACAATATCCATATTTGGATTATCAATAAGCTCATTATATAGATTTATAACGTGCAGAATATTAAGAAGCTGTCTTTTATAGGCGTGGAGCCTCTTGGCTTGAACATCAAATATTGAATTAGGATCTATTTTTATACCTTGCGTTCTTCTTATATAGTCAGCAAGCTTTGCTTTATTATTATATTTAATCTTTGCAAGTTTATCTAAAAACGCCTTATCATCCTTGTAGTCTTCAAGTTTTATTAATTCCTTAGGATTTTTTAAAAAATCACATCCAATTGTATTTGCAATGAGGTTTGTAAGGTCTGGGTTTGCCTTTATAAGCCATCTTCTGTGAGTTATTCCATTTGTCTTATTATTGAACTTACCTTGATAATATTCATTAAAATCCCTAAGCTCTTGATTTTTTAATATTTCAGTATGAAGCTTTGAAACTCCATTTACACTATGGCTTCCCACAATGGCAAGGTTAGCCATCTTTACCCATCCACCACTTATTATTGCCATCCTGTCAACCTTATTCCAGTCATTATTATATCTTTCCATTAACTCTTGACAGAACCTTCTGTTTATCTCTTCAATTATTGTATAAATTCTTGGCAGAAGCTTTTTCATCATATCAACAGGCCATTTTTCAAGGGCCTCAGACATAATGGTATGGTTTGTATAGGCCATCGTTTTTACAGTTATATCCCAAGCATCCTCCCAAGGGAGCTGCTCTTCATCTATTAATATTCTCATAAGCTCAGCAACTGCAAGTGCAGGATGCGTATCATTTATGTGTATTGCAACATATTTATGAAAATCATATATTGAGTGACCCATTTTTTTATAGGTTCTCATAATACTTTGAACACCAGCACTGACAAAGAAGTATTCCTGTTTTAGTCTTAATAACTTTCCCTTTTCTGTTGTATCGTCAGGATATAAAACCTGCGATATAGACTCAACAGAATATTTGTATTCTATAGCTTTGGTATATTCCCCTGCACTAAATCTTTCAAAATCAAAGTCCTTATTTTTTACCTCCGCATTCCAAAGCCTTAACGTATTTACAGTATCTGTTCCATAACCTATTATAGGAACATCATAAGGAACCGCAAGTACCTCCTCATATCCCTCGTGTTTTGCAACAAAACGCCCATTTTCGGTTGTAAAGTATACATATCCCCCAAACTTTACAATAACAGACTTATCTACCCTTCTAATCTCCCAAGGATAGCCGTGCCTTAACCAATCATCAGGTGTTTCAACCTGATATCCATCCCTTATCTGCTGCCTAAAAAAGCCATATTTATACCTTATTCCATTACCGTGACCTGCAATAGATAGTGCCGCCATTGAATCTAAAAAACAGGCAGCAAGCCTTCCCAATCCACCATTGCCAAGTCCTGCTTCTCTTTCAACATTGTTAAGCTCCTCAAGCCTTACTCCTAAATCCATTAGTGCTTCTTCTACTATATCCTTTATTCCTAAATTAATTAGATTGTTTTCGAGGAGTTTACCAAGTAAAAACTCCATTGAAAAATAATAAACCTGCTTTGTACCTTCCTTCTTATACTTTTTATTTGTTTTCATCCACCTTTCAAAGCTGTACTCCTTAACAAGTTCAGCAAGTGCAATATATTGATGTAATACAGAGGACTCCTCCAAGTCCTCTGCAAATAAATTTATAAGTTTCTTCTGATAATCATTTTTTATCTGTTCCTTGGTCAAATTCATATAATCACCACCTAAATTCCTTCATATAAACCCTTGTATAGCTTTGCAGAATTGTTCCAGCTATTATCCCTTTCCATTCCGTGTTTTATTAAATGGTACCAAGCATTTTTGTTATTTCTATAAACTGAAACTGCATATTTAATGATATTTAACATCTCGTGGGAATTATAGTTTCTAAAGGAAAATCCCCAACCCTCTCCTGTAAATTGGTTATATGGTTTTACTGTATCCTTAAGTCCTCCTGTCTCTCTAACTATAGGAACTGAACCATACCTTAAAGCAAGAAGCTGACCAATTCCACAAGGTTCAAATAATGAAGGCATTAGGAACATATCGCTTGCTGCATATATCTTCCTTGCTAAACCATCATTAAAGCATATATTAGCAGATACCTTTGATGGATATATAGAAGCATAATATCTAAACAAATCCTCATACACATATTGTCCTGTTCCTAAAACAACAAGCTGAACATCCTGCCTTAAAATTTCCTCAATTACATTTGCAACTAAATCAAAACCTTTTTGGTCTGTAAGTCTTGATACAATGCCTATCATAGGTATATTTTCATTTACCTCAAGGTTTAGTTCCCTTTGAAGAGAAAGCTTATTCTTCTTCTTATTTTCAATTGAATTAATATCATATTTTACATATATACTCCTATCAGTTGCAGGATTATATACATCATAGTCTACTCCATTTAAGATACCTGTAAATTTATATGATATACCTGCTAAAAGTCCGTGAAGTCCCTCTCCATAAAAAGGTGTCTTTACTTCCTCTGTATAGGTTGGGCTTACTGTTGTTACCTTATCAGAATATATAATTCCACCCTTCATAAAGGAAACAGCGTTATAATACTTCATTTTATCCTCTGCAAAATATCCATCATCAAGCCCTAATAGGTCTCCTAACACTTCTCTTCCAAATACCCCCTGAAATTTAAGATTATGAATTGTTAATACTGTTTTTAGGTTTTTATGAAAATCACTCTGCCAATAATGATGTTTTAATAAAACTGCTGAAACAGCTGTATGCCAGTCATTTAAATGAAGAATATCTGGTTTGAAGTCAAGGTGAGAAATAGCCTCAAGTATCGCTCTACTAAAATATGAAAATCTTTCTCCATCATCATAATATCCATAGGCACCTGGTCTTTTGAAGTAATATTCATTGTCTACAAAATAGAAGGGAACTCCATCATACTCAAGATACTCAATTCCACAGTATTGCCTTCTCCATCCAACCCACACATCAAAGTGAGTAATATGCTTCATCTTGCTCTTAAAGTCATAATTTATATCTGAATACTTTGGCATTATAACCCTAACGTCAACGCCTATTTTTCTTAATGCCTTAGGAAGCGCATAGGCAACATCCCCAAGTCCTCCTGTTTTTAAAAACGGATAGCATTCAGAAGCTGCAAATAATACCTTCATTTGAATCACCCCTTTATATTCCAACATAGCTTCCCTTTTCGATAACTACAGGATAGTTCTTATCTCCAATCAATACCTTATCCATTTCAATCTCAACATTCTTATCTAAAATTACATTCTTTAACTTTACATTTTTATTTATTACGCACTTTGGAAATACAATTGAATTTATAACCTCCGCTCCTTCCTCTATAACAACCCCACGAGATATAATGCTATTTTTAACAGTACCCTTTATAATACATCCATTTGCAATAAGTGAATTAACTATCTCTGATCCATTTAAATACTTTGTTGGAGGAGAATCATTAGATTTTGTATAAATTCTTCTCTCTGAATTTAAAAGCTCATTCATAACATCATACTCTAATATATCCATTGAAACTCTATAATATGAATTAACAGAATTTATACATCCTACATAACCTTTATATTCATAGGCTCTTACATCAAACTTTTTAAGATTTGCAAATATATACTGTTTTATTGTGTCGCATCCTCCATCTTGTATGCACCTTAAAATACAGTCTATAAAGAACTCCTTATTCATAATATATATTTCCATACTTACATTGGCTGTGTCTGTTAAACATAGGTTCCTTCCTACACTTAAAACTCTTCCGTTTTCATCTATCTTCAATGTATCACAATTTAAGAACATATTATCTCCATTTTCAACCTTCTTATACACAACTGTTACATCAGCATCGCTCTTTTCGTGTTCATAGGCAATTTCCTCAAAATCAATATTACAAATCATATAGGAAGACGTCATAATAACCTTGTTTTTTTTGCTTCTATATAAAAATTCAAGATTATTTTTAAGTAGTTTTATATCATTATTTACTGCTGCATTTAAGTATCTATTAAATATAAATACTCCATCGTTTTTTCTATTCATATCCCAAGGTTTACCTGTACCTATATGGTCAATTAAAGAACGTGAAGCAGAATTAACAAATATACCTACATTTGTAATTCCTGCATTCTTCATATTTGACAGCATAAAATCTATAACTCTATATCTTGCAAATATTGGAATAGAAGCAATTGGTCTATGAACTGTTAAGCTTCTTATATTGCTCTCGTCCTCGCTTAGAGAAATTACTCCCATATAGTCCTTTAGCATAAATTACCCCCCAGTCACTCATTCTTTGTATTTTCTTTTATATCTTTATTATCACCAATTAAAACAATGTCTTGGCAGTTTCCAACTTGAACTCCTGCTCTAACCTTGCAACCCTTGCCTATTATTGCTCTACAAATATAAGCTCCATCTTCTATCTCTGTATGGTTCATAATTATCGAATCTATTACCTTTGCATTTTTTCCAACCTTGACTCCATAGGATAAAACAGAATTTTTAACTTCACCCTCTATAATACATCCCTCAACAATAAGAGAGTTTTTTACAACAGCATCTGCCCCAATGTATTGTGGGGGGTAGGAATAATCCGCTGTATATATCTTCCAATAAGGGTCATTTAAATCCATTCCACTCTCTTCATCTAAAAGGTCCATATGTGCTTCCCAATAGCTATCTACTGTTCCAACATCCTTCCAATAACCCTCAAATTTATATGCATATAGCCTTAAACCACCATTTAACATTTTAGGTATAATATTTTTACCAAAATCCCTTTGAGACTCTGCATCCTTTTCATCTTCTTTAAGGTATGTTTTTAGCTTTTGCCAATTGAATATATATATTCCCATAGAAGCCAGAGTACTCTTTGGCTTTTTAGGTTTTTCTTCAAATTCATATATTCTTCCATCTTCCTCAGTATTCATTATTCCAAATCGGGATGCCTCCTTTAATGGTACCTCTATTACTGCAATCGTTGCATCAGCCTTTTTTTCCTTGTGGTACTCTAACATTTCAGAGTAATCCATCTTATATATGTGGTCCCCAGATAAAATTAATACATACTCTGGATCAAAATAATCTATGAAGCCTATATTTTGAAAAATAGCATCTGCTGTTCCCTTATACCAGTTACCACCTGACTCACTCTCAAAAGGGGGAAGAAGTGTTACCCCACCAAATTTTCTATCTAAATCCCACGCAGAACCTATACCTATATGGGTATGTAATATAAGTGGTTGGTACTGTGTTAGAACTCCTACAGTATCTATTCCTGAATTTGCACAATTACTTAATGTAAAATCAATTATTCTGTATTTTCCTCCAAATGGAACTGCTGGTTTCGCATTATTTCTTGTTAGATTTTTTAATCTACTTCCTTGGCCTCCTGCAAGTATCATTGCTACTATTTCTTTTTTTGGCATGTTAACCCCCCTATGCTTTTTTTACTGGTTTTAATACTATAAATGACAGCGGTGCAACCTTTATATTTATATGCTGCTCTCTTCCGTGCCATTCCTCTTTTTTAGCCTTTACAACCTCATCATTTATAAAGTTGCTTCCTCCATATACGTCTCTATCACTATTAAATACTTCTACATATTCACAGTTTTCCGGAACTCCTATTCTAAAGTCCTCATACTTACCCTTATTAAAGTTACATACAACTACTAAAAAGTCTCCATTTTTGTTTCTTCTTATAAATGAAAAAACTGATTGATTTGCATTTGATGCATCTATCCATTCAAACCCTTCCATTTTATGGTCAAGTTCGAAAAGCTCTGAATTGTACCTATAGAACCTGTTTAAATCTTTAACATATGTCTTTAATGCATCGTGCATTGGGTATTTAAGGAGGAACCATTCTAATGATTCGTAGAATCTCCATTCGATAAATTGTCCAAACTCTCCACCCATAAATAGGAGCTTTTTACCTGGATGGCTCATCATATATCCATATAGAGCCCTTAAATTTGCAAATTTTTCTTCATAGCTTCCAGGCATTTTATCTATAAGTGACTTCTTTCCGTGTACTACTTCATCGTGGGATAAAGGAAGAATAAAATTCTCTGAAAAGGCGTACATAATAGAAAAAGTAACTAAATTGTGATTATCTCTTCTGTATTGAAAATCTGTCTGCATATAGCGGAGTATATCATTCATCCATCCCATATTCCATTTATAATTAAAACCAAGTCCCCCATCGTGAACTGGATATGTTACAAGTGGCCAAGCAGTTGATTCCTCAGCTATCATAAGAGGATTTTTTACCCTTTCAAAAATAGCCTTATTTAACTTCTTTAGAAAATCGACTGCCTCAATATTTTCCCTGCCCCCATACTTATTTCTTATATTCATATGCTGCTTTCCATAATCTAAATAGAGCATTGCTGCCACTGCGTCAACTCTTAATCCATCAACGTGAAACTCTTCAAACCAATATAATGCATTTGAAATGAGGAAACTCTGTACAGCTTTTTTCCCATAATCAAAATTTGCTGTTCCCCAATCCCAATTATCTGCAAGAAGAGGATTGTCAGACTCATACACGTGTCCGCCATCAAAGCAGTAAAGACCGTGTTCATCTCGACAAAAATGTCCAGGAACCCAATCTAAAATTACTCCTATGTTATTTTGATGGAGCTTGTCTATTAGATATTTAAAATCCTCTATCCTTCCATACCTACTTGTTACTGAATAGTAACCTGTTGGTTGATACCCCCAAGACTCATCAAGAGGATATTCAGATACAGGCATAATTTCAACGTGTGTATACCCCATATCTAAAACATATTCACATAGCTTATCTGCTATCTCTCTATAAGTTAAAAATCTATTGTTTTCTCCCCTCATCCAAGAACCTAAATGAACCTCATAAATGTTTACTGGAGATTCATATATATTTGTCTTTTCTCTTTTTTCAAGCCAATCCCTATCATTCCATCCATACTCCTTAAGTTCAGTAACTATTGATGCTGTATTTGGTCGTAATTCTGAATATACTGCATAGGGGTCAGCTTTAAAAACTATACTTCCATCCTGCTTATGTATTTCATATTTATACAATTCTCCATCCTCTATACCCTCTATAAAAAGCCACCACAACCCAGTGTTTAAAACCTTATACATTCTATGCTTTTCACCATTCCACCCATTAAAATTGCCAACAACTCTAACATCTTTTGCATTTGGTGCAAAAACACAAAAGCTTGCTCCATCTTTTCCTCTATAGTTTATAAGTTTACTTCCCATAAATTTATAACTTTCAAAATGTTCGCCAGATATAAACCTATTAACATCCTTCTCAAACAAAAAAGCATTTAGTTTTTTCCTTGGCAACTTTTTCACCCCCTAGTATAAATTTTCACTAAATATTTGAAAATTACTGGTAAATTAATATTAAATTTAATTATACACGAATTTTGTTAAAAATCTATACTTTCTGTGTAAAAATATAAAATATTTATAATTTTTATTAATTTCAACATAATTCGACAACATTGCTGCTTAATTTAACATCCATCGTCTTACCTTCCTCCATACCCAAAACATTCGAATTTTCTTATTTTTCTATATTTATTTTACTCTATGAATTTTTCCATTTTAAGGTATGGTTTTTTATATGAGGTGCATTTTTTTTGGATATGGTCTTACTTATTGAAAGTACTGTCAATGAAAGAAAGGACAGGAATTCAAACTGAATACCCGCCCTAAAGATTTAGAAAGCACTTTTAATTAAGCAAGTTCTACAACTATATTGTGAAGCTTATTAATATCTAATGACTCTATAACCTTTCTTTCTATCACTACTTTATTTCCACATATACTGCATTCTACTTTATTTCCATTTATGCTTACAGATACTATTTTATATTGTCCATAGTTTAATTTGATCCTATTAATGTATTGAACCCTTATACTTCTTTCAGCAAATAGTGCAATAACAGAGGCTTTGCCTTCATTATCAAACTGTTTATCTATTAATTTTGGTTCTAATACTAAATCTCCAAGTTCGCCCTTAACTCCAAACATCTCTGTAAGCACAGTTAATAATAGCCAACTTGCTGAACCTGTAAGGTAATGGTACATACCCCTTCCCTTTTCGTTTATATACTCAGGTATACCAGGATATATTCTGCTCTTTTCAAAATTCATACAATGCGAATATATAGAATTAATCACCTCATATCCTGCCTCTACATATCCTCTCTTGTAAAGAGCATTTCCATACATTACTGCCATATGGCTAAACATCGCACCATTTTCCTTATGTCCAAAGGCAAAACCAAAAAGCCTTCCTAAATCTTTTTTAACTTCGTGATAATTAGTATTTAATCTATATCCTCCTACTTTATCATCCTTCAAATATTTGTTGGCTGATTTTATTATCTTTTCTATTTGTTCATCAGTAGCTGTTCCACCCATTGTAGTAAATACTTGGCTTGTTAAATTCATTCTTGTACCATTTGGATGGTCTCCTTCAACTCTATTACCTGAATTATCATAATAACCATTGAACCACTCATAACCTTCAGAGTTTTTAATCCACTCATTATTTCTAATATGATTGATTATCCAATTTCCTTTTCTTTCTAAATCATTGATAAGTTCATCTATTGATACATTAACTTTTCTTCCTGATATTTTACTCTTACAGCTATTAAAATACTTATTTAATAGATTAACCTTATCCTCAACAGAATCATAATTTATAGGTGAACTCAATGAATCAAGTAGTAATAACATTTCTTCTGCCAGTTCTATTTCATTAACAGAGTATCTTTTCTTTAGTTCCTTTAATATTTTCGCAAACTCAATCAAATTGCTTCCATATAGAGCAGTGAACGCAACACTCTCTCCCCTTTCAGGTGCCATATCTAAACCATCATTCCAATCTGCACCCTCAAGCCTAATATTATTATGCATTCCAACATTAAAGAACGGAGTAAGATGTTGAATCAAAATATGTTCTAAAATTGTTCCTTTATAAGTTTTTCCTTCAAAGGTTTTTAATTTGTTACCTTCTTCAATCGTCCAAGTTTCATCAAAATCAGAACATCTGCTGGCAAGTCTATCCTTGAAGTATTCCTGTTCTTCTAATAAGAAGTTTAAATCCCCACTTAAATCTAAATATAATTTTGTAGTAAGGAAAGGCCACGCTCCGTGATCCATCCATATTCTTGCTATATTATTTCTATCTGCAATAAATTCACCAGGTTTTGAACCAATTATAGTAGCATTACTTCCATCTATTCTAACACCAGCATAATTATTATATAGAAGTTTTCTTACTTCATCTGGTTCCATCATAAGTAGTGCAAGACAATCCTGCCATAAGTCTCTCCATCCTCTTCCGCCTCTTCCATAGTCGTGGTGAGGTAGGAATGAACAACCATATATTCTTCTTAAAATTGGTTGTAGATTAATCCACTTCATCCACTTATCAAATTTTTCATCACCTGTCTCAAATTCTGGCCTTTTTAATTTGTTATCCCAATATTTTTTACACTCATCTAAAGCTCTATCAATCTTTTCAAGGCTTCCATATTTACTTATAAGCACTCTATTTTCTGTTTCATCACCATCTTCATTTATAGCCATCATTACTATAAATGTCTTAGTTTCCCCTGCTAAAAGTTCTACTTCTTTAAACCTTATAGCACCTATTGCTTCATATCCTTCAAACATATCACCAGGCTTAGCATATGGCTCTTTATTACAAAATACTGCTTCAGGGCACTCTAAATTTCCACCTTCTCCAATGAACTCTTCAACCTCTGGAAAAAATCCTATTGGATTTTCACCATTTTCTTCAACACCAAGTACAGAATAGATAACATTATTAATTTTATGTCCTCTTTCGTCAAAGGAAAGTGTAGGTTTTACTACTACACCATTATCAGTTGTTTTAATTCTATGAAGAAGTGAAGTAACGTGTCTGTGGTCTCTTAAATTGTCTGCTGAACGTCCATATATAGGAATTGCGGCAGTTGGAACTATTGTTTTAGTATCTTCTCCTGTATTTGTAATACTAACCTTCATAAGTTCTACCTTATGATTGTCAGCAGGTGCAAAATTTAAAACCTCTGCCTTTATTCCTAAATCACTATTTTCCCTTGTTATCTTGTGCCATAAAAAACCCGCTTCTAATTTAACTTTTTCAGGAGAATTTTCTCTAAAGGTATATCCTATCTGCATTGGTGAATTTCCACTAACTGACCAAGGTCCATATCCTTTTATGTTAATCCAAAAATTTCTTGAGCTTCTTGTATTGTGTAAATCCTCCGCTGATACAGGAAGTAAAAGAAAAGTATTCTGACCTGACTTAATATCTCCATTTAATGTAGGTGTAATGGATGACATTAAACCAGCTTCATTTGCAATAGGAAAATATAGATAACTGCTTTTTTGAGGATCCTCAAGTTCAAATTCACCATTTTCATTTATAAATTCCCAATATTTAACTTTATCCACAACAATAAACCTCCTTGATTTTTCATTGATAATTACTTGTTTTAACCATACTTATTCCTTTAACCCATTGTTTTTAATAACATCTCCATACCAATATGCACTGTCTTTTATAATTCTGTTTTGGTTAGTATAGTCTACATACACAATTCCAAATCTCTTTGCATAGCCTTCAGCCCATTCAAAGTTATCTAAAAATGACCATAGATAATATCCCTTAACATTTACTCCATCTGAAATTGCTCTATATACTTCCTTTAAGTGCTCATTTAGATAGAAAATTCTATAGTCATCTATTACCCTACCATTAGAATTAACTATATCGTTAAAGGCAGCTCCATTTTCTGTAATTAATATTTCTATACCATCATAGTTTTGATGCAAGTAATTAAGCATATCATATAAACCTTTAGGATATATTTCCCATCCCATATCAGTTTTAGGATTGTCTAACTCTACTCCTGAAGCCTTCAAAGGATAAGATGCCTCATCATATTTAACAACACTTCTTGTATAATAATTTATACCCAAAAAGTCTATTTTTTCATTTATAATCTCCATATCCTCTTCAGGAAGTTCAGGTAAAAGATTTTGTTCTCTATAAAGCTTAACCATATCTTCAGGGTATTTGCCCTTTAATACTGGATCTAAAAACCATCTATTTACAAATCCATCATTAATTTTTGCTGCTAATATATCCTTTTCGTCATTTGTATATGGATATGATGTTAATAGGTTTAATGTTATACCTATTTTGCCCTTTAAATCCATACTTCTATAAAGCCTTACAACTTTTCCGTGTGATAAAAGTACATTATGGGCAACCTGTAATGCCATTTTATAATCCTTAATTCCTGGTGCGTGTATTCCCCAAGCATAACCCAACATCGAAACTACCCAAGGCTCATTATGGGTAATCCATATAGGCACTAAATCCCCAAATTCCTTAAACATAAACTCAGCATATTCAACAAAATAATCTACTACTTTCCTATTTGCCCATCCTCCCATATCTTGAAGATGTTGTGGCAAGTCCCAATGGTATAAGGTTACTGCTGGCTGTATACCTTTGCTTATTAAAGTATTTATAAGTTTTTTATAAAATTCCACTCCCTTTTGATTTACCTCTCCATATCCCTTTGGAAAGATTCTTGCCCACGAAATTGAAAGTCTATAATTATTTATACCTAATTGTTCTAATATCTCTATATCCTTTTCATATAAGTGATAATGATCACAGGCTACATTACCATTATGGTTTTTATATATATTACCTGGAATAGAAGTAAATCTATCCCATATATTTTCACCCTTGCCGTCTTCATTGTAGGCACCTTCAATTTGATATGAGGATGTTGCTACTCCCCATATAAAATCCTTTGGAAAATTATATTTCGCCATACTTACCTCCTATTTTTTACTTATAAATTTGGCAAGTAACTCCTATGTCTGGTTACTTGCCTAATCAGCATATATTACTCCATTATTAGCGTCATTATAGAATGTTTAATACTATTGCATTTGACAAATTTGTCATTTAACTTTAGATTAAAATCCACATCTGCATCTGATTTATTCATAACTATAACAACAACTTTTCCGTCTAAATTTTTAAAGGCTGTAACCTCTAAATTTTCATAAGGATTAACAAACCCTATTCTCTTTGCTCCTCTTTTTATGAATCTGCTAAAATGACCTATATAATAGTATGAACTTTGGTAATATATCTTATCATTTTGTGTATCTACTATGATTGGAGCATCACAGTAATTACCAACGTGATTAGGTCCTCCCTGTGTATCTAATATTAAATTCCAATCAACCCAACCAACTGTGTGATTATTTAAATCTCCAATTATGTTGTGTCCATACCTTTCACCGACATTCCAATCTCCTAATTTAACTCCGCCTTCTTGGCATCCTTCTGTAAATAGAAGTTTTTTGTCTGGAAAATCCCTGTGTGTCTTTTCAAGATTTTCAAATTGATCTCCTGAATACCAGTGGAAGCCAACACCCCAAACATATTTTGAGGCCTCTTTATCTGATAAGATAACCTTTGCTCTTTCATACAACAGGTCTCTGTTGTGATCCCAAACAATAACGTTTATGTTCTCTAATCCCTCTTTATATAAAGTTGGGCCTAAATGATATTTAACAAAATCCCTCTCCTCTTCTGCTGTATATCTACAGGAATCCCAAACCTGAGTTGCCTCTGGTTCATTTTGAACTGTAACTCCCCAAATATCTATTCCTTCCTGCTTCATTGCCTTTATATATTTTGCAAAATAGAGAGCCCAAACATCCTTATACTCATCCTTTAGCTTACCACCATTGTTCATTTCACCATTTGTTTTCATCCAGGCAGGTGGGCTCCAAGGAGAAGAAAATATTTTAATCTCCTCCTTAGAAACAGCCTTTGCTTCTTTTATAAATGGAATAACGTATTTTCTTTCCCTTTCAATATCAAAGGTATTGAGCTCTACATCATATTCCTCAACATAATCGTAATTTCCTAATGAAAAGTCACAGCTATTTATATGCGTTCTGCAAAGGTTATATCCATTTCCATCTTCATCACTAAAATATGCCTTTAATATTTCTTTTCTATTTTGCTCTCCTAATTTGTAGAAGTTATATGCAGCAGCTTCAGTAAAAGCTCCACCAAACCCTTCTATAGTTTGAAATGTTTCATCCTCAAAAACCTCAATAGCCTTATCACAAGTTTCATTTAACTCTAATGATTTCGTTCCTTTAAAGGTTAACCTATCATCGGTATCCCTTGCTGTTAAATAAACTTTAAACTCCCTTTTCATTTTTACCTCCATAAAAGGTTTATTGTAGATAAACATCTATCTTATTTACTTTTCCTTCTCTCACTTTAATTGCATATTCTTCTTCAATTACATTTCCTGATATTTCAACCTTACCCCCATCTATTAAGTAAAGCACTATTCTTTGATTTGAAGAATCTATTTCATAGGTATTTTTTCTATTTGGATTGTAGTAAGTAACATTACATCTTCCTAAGAAGTTGAAGCTAACTTTGTTTTCTTCGTCAAATAACCATTCTGGCAGAATAGGATTAAAGCTTAAAGTTAGTTTTCCATTTCTCATATCAAATGGTTTTTTACCAACAAACATAAGCCTCCATATGCTTAAAAGTTCTGCAGTTGCACCACTTAATCTTGCAACAAATCCAGTTCCGTGTATTGATTCATCTATATTAGCACTGCTTGCAATGAAAGATGAATTTTCAAGTGGACTTCTGCCGTATATGCTCGGATCCATAAATGGAATTAAAACATTTTTAAAGTCACTATAGAACTCATCATATAGACCACTCTTTAATATCTCAAGCATATATTTATATTCCATATGAAGCCATATTGATTCATTTTCAAGCCAACCTGGTGTAAAGGCTCTTGCTCTACCAATCTCTATTGTCTCGTTGTTAAGTGACGCATTTACTTTATACATCTTTAGTTTTCTATCAAATAAATCACTTTCTTTAACTTTATTGTAAACATTACTTAAAAGCTCTCTATCGTTATAGATTTTAAATCCTCTAACTACTCCCTCTAAAAATAGTGGCATTCTATGTTGTCTGAATTTAAGTACTCTAACGTATCTTTGTGTACTTTCATCTTCTTCAACTTCACTTTTATCTTCAATAACTTCGTACTCTTCAGCATCATAGTAGAAGTACGTTGGCATAATGCCTCCATTTTCTTCTTTTGCCTTTTCCAATTTAGATTGCAGTTTATTCTTTAGGTCTAAAATTTTAGTAGCAAGTACCTCTGCATTTACTGAAACTTCTTTTCCTTCAAAACCAAATTTAACTTCTTCTCTATATTTTTCACGTAAATCTGACATATGTGACCAGAACTTATAGTCTCTATCTTCTTCCTGTGACTTATTATAAGTTTCTAAAAGCTCTACTTCCTTTTCTATTAAGTCATAAACTTCAACTGGCAATTTAACTTCTACATCTTTATTTTCCTTTAATACATCTACTATGAAATTAGATAGTCTAACAAGTTCATAGGCCTCTGCAACTGAAGAACCAAATAGTCCAGGTAAACCATTTAATGCATCATACCAGCCAGGTTTACCTGCCTCCATTTCAATTCCCATACCACAAGGGTCTATCGTTGCAAATTTTACACAAGCAAGATTTACTAATTTTGTAATAAGGTTTGTTTTGTATATCTCCCCTAAACCTTTGTTGGCTCTCATTAAGTTTTTGTAGGTTTTTCTGCTTTCTATAAGCTTTTTCTTTTCCTTATCTTCCACCAATGAATTGTATTGTCTTACTTTATCACCTGCTAATACATATCTCTTTTCCCTTGGAAGCACAACTTCACTATTATCAAAATATGTGTAATCATATTCATTAAACAATAAATCTTTCTTTTTATCTGGATAGACTTCTAAATAGTTTTCTATTAAATCCAAATTATATGTCCAGTGGTCAGTCCAGAAGCCTTCTCCGTGAACTGCATCCACCTCTTCTTCAACATTTTCCATAATCTTTTTTAGTAGTTCTTCTTCTGAAACCTTAAGCTTAATATTCTTTTGTTCTATAAAAGTAAATAGCTTACCTGGTGTAAATGAATTGTTTAAAAATTCCTTTAAAACATCTCCTTCTTCCACCAATTCATCAACAAAATGTAAATCGTTTGCATTTACTCTATATCTAACCCCATTTATAACAAGAGGATTGTATCCGTCTGCTTGAATTAAATTCATAAAAGTCTTTATGTTGTAGCTCTTTACCTCTGGTCTAAAAAATACATCGTTTCTTCTATTTTGGTTTACATCTCTATAGTTTCCATTTCCACTTGAATAGTACTCTGGTTGAAGTGAAAAATAGTTGTAGTCTCTTTCTAAATCTCCGTGTTTTCTTGAATACATATAGTAAACAAATGTTTTACCCCCGTTATTGAAAACAACAGGATATCCGCCTCTTAATATATTGTCTAAATAGCTTTGTCTGCAGTATTCATCAAACAACTTGGAGGATGTCTTTGTATTTATATCATTCGTTATTTTCTCTATTATTTGTGTACCCTCTAAATACTTGTTGTTTATATATACATCACTGCTAAATTTATCTTTATAGCTCTCTAAAACTGAAGCCTCTATTGTATGACCAACAACAGAATATACCTCCATAGTTTCCCCATCATTTAATTCAGCACTTGCTGCTGCAAAACTACAAGGCACTTTATTTGAAGTTATTTGTTTTCTACGTAATATATCTTCAATAGAATTACTTGCAAATACATCTGGGAAGCTTAAAGATGTATTCATACCAAACACTAAATCTGCATCAACTATTGGCTTTATTAACTCTTTATTTCCATTTACATTTTTGAATGATAAATAAAAATTACCCTCTTTAAACTCAGTTACATTTACACTATCTTCTGATGATGACCTCATTCTGAAAATTGGTGTACCCTCTTCGTGATTATATACCTCCATCCACGCCTTAAGTGTATTTCCTACCTGTTTTAACCCTCCATCACTCACGCCATAAGGAAGTAGGGCTGGCATACCATCTAAAACTTCAATTTTCTTTTTATCCTTTGATATGTTTTTAATTGTAACTTTTCTAACAAGTGCAGCTAATTTCTCCTGTGGCAACATATAATAAAGTACATTTATTTGAATGTCATTTTCATTATTTATCTCTTCAATCTCTAATTCATTCATACCAATATACATTTTTTGAGTTACATTTTTAGTATTTCTAATATTTAAAAATGGTTCGTAAACAACTCCATTATCAAACTTTATAAATGTTCTAAAACCTACACTTTGTACATTTTGATAACACTTATATGCAGGGAAAAACTCCATTATTGGATTATCCTTGTTTTTTATACCAAAGGCTGAAATACATTGTCCTCTATTTACATAAAAAATCCACATAGGAATTCCCTTTTCACCTGCAATACCAGGCAAAAAGCTTGAAAAGGGTTTTGAATTATTAAAGTTTTCTATTACAAATCTGTTTTTTTCATCAAAGTAATAATTATTCATATTTATCCTCCCTTGATAAAAAACTTATTTTTTATTTAGTGTTTAAAGTCAACCTCTTTTAAGTCTAAATCAGCATCTTTTAGGATATTACACCTTAAATATAAAGAGGATAAACCTAAGAAAAATTTTAATTTTTAATAGGTTGTATTTTATTCCTTAACAGATCCTGCAGATATACTGCTTATTATATATTTTGATAAGAACATAAATGCAATTATAATTGGAGCAACTGACATTGAAATTGCAAGATACATAGAACCTAAGTTTTCTGAAACCTTACCACCCTTTAGATATCCCATAAGCACTGGTAGTGGATATTTGTGTGGTGAAACAATTATTGTTAATGGTATCAAGTAGTTGTTCCAAGCTCCTATAAATGTAAATATAGACATAGTTGCAATTGCTGGAAGCATTATAGGTAATACTATCTTATGGAATATTGAGAACTCATTTGCACCATCAATTCTTGCCGCCTCAAGTAGAGCAGGGTGCATTGTAGAAACTAAATATTGGCGCATAAAAAATACTGTAAATGGTGTAGCTATAGATGGTACTATAAGTGGAATATAGCTATCTAAAGTTTTTAAAGCCTTGTTTAATTCATAAAATCCAAGTAAACCTAATTGGCTTGGTATCATCATCATAATTAAAATTAGAATAAATAACACCTTTTTACCCTTAAAATCATAAGCATAAAAACCGTATGCAGTTAATGCCGAAAAATATCCACTTAATATTGTTACAGATATGGCAATTATAAAGCTGTTTTTATATCCTAACCATATTCCTTTAAATACCCCATCTGAAACATCCATATGGTACATCATATTTTTATAGTTCTCAATTAGGCTCTTACCAGGTATTAATGTAAATCCTCTTACTATTTCTGTATTTGAACGTGTTGAATTTATTATCATCATTGCAAAAGGTATTAAACAAATTAAAGCAAGTAAAGTCAAAGCTGCATATAATATTCCTCTTATAAAATTTCTTTTATTCAAAACTCACACCTCCTTAGGCCTCTTCCTTGAACATACCCTTAAATACGAATATGGAGAATATTAATATTATAAAGAATAGACCATATGCAACTGCTGCGGCATATCCAAAGTTACGGTATTTAAATGCTTGATTATATAGATATAAAACCATTGTTACTAATGAGCCCTCAGGTCCACCAAGACCATTTTGAGACATTAGGAAAGGTATTTCAAACAACTGTAATCCACCTATCAATGATGTTATAACAACATAAATCATTATAGGTTTTAATAGTGGTAGTGTTACCTTAAAGAAGGTCTGAGTTCTACTTGCACCATCTATCATAGCTGCTTCAAAATAATCCTTTGAAATTCCTTCTATACCAGCAAAAATTATAATAAATGTATGACCAAACCAAAGCCAAGTTTGTATTAATGAAACCGATAGCTGTGCTGTTTGTGGTTGTCCTAACCAGTTAACAGGTTTTGATATAAATCCAGCCTTAAGCAGCAAACCATTTAATGCACCGTGCTGCCAATCTAAAATGAATAAGAAAAGTAGTGCAACAGATGAAACTGTCA
The DNA here is from genome assembly GCF_900129265.1 of Caloramator proteoclasticus DSM 10124. GTDB lineage: Bacteria > Bacillota > Clostridia > Clostridiales > Caloramatoraceae > Thermobrachium > Thermobrachium proteoclasticum. The sequence goes on from NZ_FQVG01000027.1 coordinate 20,915, forward strand.
TTAAATTAGGTAGATAAAATATTGCACGATATAAACTAACCCCTTTAAGTTTTAATCTTACGTCTGAAAAAATTACAGCAAGAATTAACGCCAGTGCTAATTGAAGAATTATATTTACTCCCCATATTTTCCAAGTGTTTATAAATGCTTGAAGGAAATATGTGTCCTTTAATAGTCTTGCATATTGTTGTAATCCTACCCAATTTGCATTAAAAGGAGAACCAATACCTTTATAATCTGTGAAGCTCATATATAAAGAAAGAAGTATTGGATAAATGCCAAATATACTAAAAACAATAAAAAATGGAGCTATAAATAAATATCCGTATTTATTTCTGGAATTCATAGTACACCCTCTTTCTTTAAATTAATATAATAGGTGAACATAAGTTCACCTATTATACAATTTTCAAAAATTAATTATTTATCTAATGGAGTTTTTATTTCAGGGTATGCATTTTTAACCTGTTTATAGAATTCATTTATTGCCGCATCCTTTGTCTTCTTACCTTCGATGTATTCCTTTACTACATTACCCCATATAGTATCTATACCTTGATCATACTTTGTAACAATATTTGGATTTATCTTTTCTGCTTCCTTTAAGAAGAATTGATAATGGTTTTGTCCCTTTAAGAATTCATCCTTTGCTGTGTCCTTTACCTTTTCTGTTACTGGCTTGTATGATAATAGGTCTCCTGTTTTCTTGTACCACCAATTTAAGAACTCTTCATCGTGAGTCATCATCTTTACAAATTCCCAAGCAGCTCCTTTGTTCTTTGAACCTGAATATATACCTATCCAAGTTCCTCCCCAGAAGTATGGAGATGGTCCTGATGTTAATCCCCAATCGCCTGCTGTTTCCTTTGCATTTGGTTTAATTACATAGTGTAATCCCCAAGTTGGCATTACATAACCAAAAACTTCAGTCTTATTTCCCTTAACCTTGTTTACGTCCTTTTCCCAACCAGCATTTATTGGTATTTGTCCTTGCATTGAAGCAAACCAAGCTGGTGACCATTCTGGAGCAAGTGCTGTATATTCATTGTCACGTAGCTTCTTTTGATAGTCCATAAAATCTATTTGTGCTTGAGTTAGTTGTAGTTCATTCTTTTCATTTACCCAAGGCTTTGGATCTGAACCTTTAGCAAACCAACGGATAGCACCTTCGTCTGGTAGAATCTTATATCCTGCTTGCTTTAATTCTTCAGCAGCCTTCATAAAGTTTTCCATTGATGAAAGCTTTTGTGCTACAAATGCTGGGTCATCATTTCCCCAAACTTTTCTTGCAATCCATCTCTTATATATAAATCCACCTGGAGTTGCTTGCCAAGATAATGCCTTTACGTTTCCATTCATATCCTTACCTATGTTATAAACGTAAGGAACATAATCATCTGCCCATTTATCAGCATTATATGGTTCACCTGATAAGTTTTCCCAATATGGTAAATCAATCCATTGCTTTACCCACGCAATTTCTGCTGTGAATACATCTGGTGCTCCAACTCCACTGTCTAAAACCGGTTGAAGTTTTGAAGCATAGTTTTCTGTTGGTACAATTGTTAGTTCAGTCTTGATACCGTATTTCTCTTCAAAATACTTAAGTGGTTCTTTAAGTTCGTCTGTAAAGGACCAAACTCTTAATACCTTTGTCTTATCCACTTCTAATTTTTCTTTGTTTTCACTTGTTTTTTTAGGTCCACAACCAACAAGTGATGTTGTTACAAGCACTGTTGACAATAAGATACCTAAATACTTTTTAATTTTCATCAAATTTGCCCCCTCTTTTTATTTTTTTATAGTAACACTTTTGTGCTAAATACTTAGATTATTATTTTTTTCGAAACCGGTTTCGAATACATTAAAAAAGAAAAAGGATAAATTTTATATTAAAGATTCACAGGAATCTCTAATAACTAATTCAACTGGAACAATTACAGATGTTCTGCTATTTTTTTTATCTATAGCATTAATTAATATCTCTGCTGCATTTTCTCCTATCAAATCTGTGTTCTGTCTTATTGTTGTAAGCTTTGGAGTTATATATTTACATAAATCTAAATCGTCATATCCAATTACTGATATATCTTGAGGTACCCTTAATCCCCTATCCTTAATTGCATTTATTGCTCCAATTGCCATAAAGTCTCCTGATGCAAATACTGCAGTTGGTGGTTCCTTTAACTCTAAGAGCTTTTTCATAGCATTATAACCACCCTCATAGGAGAAATAGCCCCCATCTACTAAATATTCATCCTTTTTTTCTAATTTAAATCTTCTTATAACGTTTAAAAATTCATCATATCTTGCTTGACCTGCAAAGGTATCTAAACTTCCATAAATATGAGCTATTCTTCTGTGTCCTAAAGAATAAAGATATTCAATTGCTAAGTAACACCCCTGTATATCATCTGAATGAACACTGCTTGCTCTACTACATTCATTGTCTATTAAAACACAGGGAAAATCACTGTTTATAAGTTCCTGTATTTCGTTGTTTTGAGGGTCTGAAGTTATTATTATTACTCCATCCACGCCCCTAATTTTGCAGTGATCTAAATAGGTAATTCTGTCGCCACCTATATCCTTTGATATAAATAATAGGTCATAACCTCTTGCTTCTACATTTTTCTTAAAACTTTCTATAACAGCGTTAAAAAACGGATGTTTCATACCTACGTTTAACTTTTCATCGAATAGTATTCCTATAGTCCAAGACTTTTTTGTAGTTAATATTCTTGCGTGGGAATTAGGGATATACCCCATTTCATTTGCCTTCTCTAAAATTATTTTTTTAGTTTTTTCACTTACATCTGGATAATTGTTTAAAGCCTTTGATACTGTTGTTGGTGAAAACCCTGTTTCTTTTGATATATCATATATTGTAACTGTCAAGTATTAACACCTCTTATTCTTTTTTCGAAACCCATTTCGTAATATATTTTTATTATAACAGTATAACGCATAATACGTCAATATATTATATTAAAAAATTTCAGTAAATTTACAATTATATATTATTTCATTATTGCTATAATCATTAAAATAGCAAGAGTTTTGGGTATTATAAGGATTTATTTGCCAAAGTTTTTTTTATTATTAACAATCTATTTGATGTCTTTAATTTAAAGAAGCCCCATAAAAGGATTTTATTACACTCCTTCATAAGCTTTAGCAAATCGTAGCTTTAGACTTTGAAAAAGTCCGTAATTCAGTACAGGACGTGTCGAACCAAGAAGCCATCAGGACGATGGCATCGCAAGGGTAGGACTTTTCCAACAAAAAGCTTAGATTTGATTGGCGAAATGAAAGGATACCTTAAAATCCTTCATAGGGCTAATTAAACTCACCTAAAAAGTTTATTTTATCTGTAACCTGCAGGCATTAATAAGATTCTTAAATAATACTGTATTTGTTACAGCTCCAACTCCTCCTGGAACTGGGGTTATATCCGACACAATGTCCTTTACGTCCTCAAAATCAACATCACCACAAAGGTTGCCCACATTATCCACATTAATACCAACATCAATTACAACTGTATTTTCTCCTACATATTCTTTATTTATATATTTAGCACGACCTATGGCAACAATAAGTATATCTGCCTTTTTTGTTATTTCCTTTAAGTTTCGTGTTTTTGAATGGCATATTGTAACAGTTGCATCTTCATTGAGTAGAAGCATAGATAAGGGCTTACCAACAACCATTGACCTTCCTATTACCACAACATTCTTACCCTTAAGTTCAATGCCATAATGTTTTAATATTTCTATTACTGCCGATGGAGTACAAGGAGCAAAGCCTGTTTTATCCCCCTCCATAACCTTTGCTACATTTATAGGATTTATACAATCCACATCCTTGTTTGGATTTATGTAGTTTTTTATTTTATTTTCATCTATATTCTTAGGTAGAGGCCTAAAAAGAAGTATTCCGTGTATTAAAGCATCATTATTTATCTTGTCTATACATTCTATCAAATCCTCAGTTTTTACGCCTTCTTCTAATTCAAAGACCTCAACCTTTATACCAAGCTTTTCTGCCCTCTTTAACGCTCCCCTCTCATAGGATAAATCACCTTCATTTTTTCCAACTCTAACTATTGCAAGCTTTGGTTCTATACCCTTCTCCTTAAGACTCCTAACTTCCTCTATTATTTCATCTGAAAGCTTTTCTGCAACCTGTTTCCCATATAGTATCAAGCTATCCCTCCTAAAAAAGTCCTGTTATTCTGCCATTTTCATCTACATCTATCTTTTCTGCTGCAGGAACCTTAGGAAGCCCCGGCATCTTCATAATACTTCCAGTAATTGCAACTATAAAACCAGCACCTGCTGAAACATATACTTCCCTTACTGTTATCTTAAATCCCTCTGGTCTTCCAAGCTTTGTTGCATCATCACTCAATGAATACTGAGTTTTTGCCATACAAATAGGCAAGTTTCCAAATCCAAGCTTTTCAAGTTCTGCAATCTGCTTTTCTGCATCCTGTGTAAACACTGCATCTTCAGCACCATATATTCTTCTTGCTATTGTCTTAATCTTTTCCTTTATTGGCATATTTAAATCATAAGCAAAATTCATACTGCTGTTCTTTTCTTCTATTAACCTTAGAACTTCCTCAGCCACTTCTATTCCGCCTTCTCCACCCTTTGCCCAAACTTCTGATACCTTAACATTAACACCAAGCTCTCTACACTTTTCCTTTACAAGCTCAATTTCTTCCTCTGTATCAGTTGGGAATCTATTCAAGGCAACAACAGCAGGAAGATTGAATACTCGTGTTATGTTTTCAACGTGCTTTAAAAGATTTGGAAGTCCCTTTTCAAGTGCCTCAAGATTCTTTTCACCTAACTTATCCTTTAAAACCCCTCCGTTATACTTAAGGGCCCTTACCGTAGCAACAATGACAACAGCACTTGGCTCAAGCCCTGCCATTCTGCACTTTATGTCAATAAACTTTTCCGCACCTAAGTCTGCTCCAAAGCCTGCCTCCGTTACAACATAATCTGCAAGATGAAGAGCCATCTTAGTTGCCATTATTGAATTACATCCGTGGGCAATATTTGCAAATGGTCCTCCGTGAACAAAGGCAGGTGTACCTCCTAATGTTTGAACTAAGTTAGGCTTTAGGGCATCCTTTAAAAGTGCTGCCATTGCCCCCTGTGCCCTTAAATCCCCCGCTGTAACAGGCTTACCTTCTCTATTATATGCAACAACTATTCTTGATAATCTTTCCTTTAGGTCATTTATATCCTTTGATAGACAGAATATTGCCATAACCTCTGATGCAACAGTTATATCAAACCCATCCTCTCTTGGGACGCCATTAACCTTTCCTCCAAGCCCACTTACAATAAACCTTAGCTGCCTATCATTCATATCAACGCATCTTCTCCAAGTAATTCTTCTTTGGTCTATGTTTAATTCATTCCCTTGATATATATGATTATCAAGCATTGCTGCAAGTAAATTATTTGCCGCACCAATTGCGTGGAAGTCACCTGTGAAGTGAAGATTAATATCCTCCATTGGAACAACCTGTGAGTAGCCTCCCCCTGCTGCTCCTCCCTTTATTCCAAATACAGGTCCAAGAGATGGTTCACGAAGTGCAACTGCAGTTCTCTTACCAAGTACTGTTAGAGCATCTGCAAGTCCAATTGAAGTTGTTGTTTTTCCTTCCCCTGCTGGAGTTGGATTTATCGCCGTAACTAAAATAAGCTTTCCGTTCCTACTTTTTTTGTTCTTTAAAATGTTGTAGTCAACCTTTGCCTTATACTTTCCATAAAGTTCAATCTCATCCTCTGTAATATCAAGCTTTTTGGCAATTTCCCTGATGTCTGAAAGCTTTGCCTCCTGTGCAATTTCAATATCCGTTTTAAACATAAACGCCCTCCTCTTATTTATATTACATAAATAAAGATACCGCCTACTCTCTATAAAATATATTCTACACTATTTAATTCTATCCTTCTATATCAATGTTTATAATATTTCAAAAAGTTATCAAATTTAGTAGTTGTCTTTTATGGAACCTCGATAAAAAAGAGGGTTAGCTTACGCTAACCCTTTAAAATTATTTTGTATATTTAGCATATATATATCCAATCTTACCATTGTAATTTATCTTATACCATCCATTTACCTTTTCTAATACTGTAACCTGTGTATTCTTTCTTATAGTTCCTAATCTACTATATTTTGCACCTGCTCCTTTTCTTACATTCAAGGCAATTGTTGTTGTTACCTTCTTTTCCTTTACATCATTATTGTATATAGTCTTTGTAGTTGGTTTTACATATTTAGCTGAAACGTATGCTATATCACCATTGTATATAATCTTATACCATCCATTTACTACCTCAAGGTATTCAACCTCTGCTCCATAGCTAAATGTTCCAAGTTTTTTACTATTTGTAGTCGCACTCTCTCTTATATTAAGTTTGCTTGCTATTACATTAATTATATTCTTGATAACTTCTGCTGGTTTTATTACATTTAGTTTTATTTCGTTTGAATTTACTCCATCTAATGTTGCATATATTTTAACTTCTCCGTGCTTTAATCCCTTTACCTTGTTTCCTGTTAAACTAATCAAAGATGAATCGGAAACTACATAATTAACTTCTGAAGTAACATCCTTTACTGTTCCATCTGAATAAGTTGCTGTAACTGTTAAATTAGCTGTATTATTAAATAAGAAAGTATAATTATCTGCCTTTAATTCAAGACTCTTTACAACTGGCACCTTAACTTCAATATTTGAAGTAGCTTCAACACCTTCTAATGAAGCTTTAACAGTCACATTTCCTGAGGAATCCTTTGGTGCTGTAAATAATCCCTTTTCAACTGTTCCAGCTGTACTTAACCAAACTGCTGTATCTGTTACATCCGCTTCACTACCGTCAGAGTATTTTGCAACTGCCTTAAATTGTGCAGTTTCTCCTCTCTCTACAGCATTTTTATCTTTAGTTACTTCAATTGAAACTATATGAGGTTTAACAAGGTTAACATTAACAGTCTTAGTTGATACATTGCCTGCCTCATCCTTTGCTGTAACTACGATTTCATATTGACCATACTCACTAAATGTTAATTCCTTTTCAAATTCACCGTTTTCATTTATTTTTACAACTTCATCATTAACCTTAACCCATTCAATCTTATCATTATCTGTAACTCTTCCCTTTAAAGTAACCTTCTTTGTTTCAAATGTTGCGTTACTTTCTGGACTTGTTATTTCAATTACAGGGGCATTGCTATCTTTAATTATTTCAACTGTCTTTACTGTTTCAAATCCAAATAGGTCAACTGCTCTAAATGTAACTTTATTTACTCCATCCTTCAATTTAACATCATAAGTATATGACTTCGATACTCCATTTCCAACTTCGCTCTCTTCATAGGCGATTTGATTTCCATTTGCATAAAGTCTGTATCCAAATACCTCATCAGAAACATTTAGTTTAACAGTGTATTTATCTACATCCTTAGATACCTTTACTTTACCATTATTAATTCCTTCAAGATCAAGTATTGGAGCAGTTGTATCAACATATACCTTATATGCATAGCTATTCTTATTACCTGCTAAATCTTCTACTTCAACATAAATTCTATTTACCCCGTCCTTTTCAAAATTTACTTGTGTAAAATACATATAAGCTAATCTTGGTTCATCTGAATCTCCATCAAACATATACCAAAGTTCTACAGGTACTTCTTGCCCATTAATCTTTAGGCTCTTTACCATTTCGCTTACTTCACCTGAAAGCAATACTTCTCTATTGTTAAACATTGAACCACTGTATCCTGGAGTTATGGTTGGCATTGTAGTATCTACTACTATCTTTACTTCGCCTTCTGTTATAAGCGAATTATGTGCATACGCTCTAACTACTAACTTGTGTTCTCCTTCTGCTAATTCTTTGAATTCAAGCTTATTATTAGCCTCTAACTCTTCTCCATCAAAGAATACCTTAACGTCATCTACAAAATATCTAATAGAGTCATCAAATGTATACTCAATTGATACATCATTTTGATTTGTATAATATACTCTATCAACATTGAATTTAATTAGTGAATTATCCACCTCTACTCTCTTAAGTTGGAAATTACCTGCATAATCAACTGCCACTATTTCAATTACATTTACTCCATTTTCAAGGTCAACAGATAATTTTAGTTCATCTGTTGGCTTGAATTCTACTATATTATCATAGTTTCCATTTACAGCAACTAAGTAGTACATTATTCCTAAATTATCATTGCCTTTAAACTCCAAGTCATACTTATTTAAGCCTGTTGGTTTATCTCCTGATAAAACTTCAACTTCAGGTTGTGTTAAGTCAACCTTTACAGGCATTGTAAGTTCTGTCCATTCTGCTCCTTCAAAATCAACTTTTCCTAAAAGTCTTATATAGTACTGTCCTTCAGGTGCTACATAGTATTCATCCTTTTCCTCGTTATAGAGCATTCCATCCCATGCCCAATCAAAATTGTACTTAGCTGGCAATTGTTCACTTGCTCTATTTTTCCTAATGTTCTTATCATAAGAAATAGTTCTTAAAACATTCTTATTGGAGTCTAATACCTCAATCTTAAATTCCTTTGCATTTCTTAAGAAAGAAACAAGAGGCATTACTCCATCTAACATAGAGTCTCCATTTGGTGAAATTGCAATATATTTTGGATTTATAATTGGCATATCATATTCTTCATTATATCCCTCAACTCCTAAATAGTATCCCATTGGATCTACTAATGTTGTTTGGGCATAATATGAATTTTCATCCCACATTGGTGCATCAAAAATTCTAACCTTATCCCACTCACCATAGAATCCCATATATGGCATTACTATTTCTGGATTTTTGCTATCCTTTTCTATTAAACTAATAAAACCTTCAACAAATATATTACTTGGTGCACTTTCAGGTACATTTAAAGTTACTGTTACTTCTTTTGTTTCATTTGGTACAACTGTAACTTCATTTTCACTAAATGAAATTGATGCACCCGTAAGTTTCATAGCGTTTGGATATAATAAACCATTTCTTTGATAAGTAGTTAAAACACCATATTTATCTACTAAATTAAATGTATAAGTATCTTGACCAAAGTTAGTTAATTTTAACTTAAATGTTGTCTCCTTTGATACTTCCTTAAGTGCTGCAACAGCTCTTCCACCTTCAGTACTTACTGTAACATTTGTCCTTATTGCTTTATCTACCTTAATTAATCCTGCACCCTGTTTTCTTGTTAAATATGGTAATCCTACCGCCTTATCTATCATTGGCTCTGCTGTATTTGTTAATAATCTCTTTGCAAGTTCAACAAATTCCCTTGGAGTTAATCCCATATTCTTTGATTTTAGGTATTGAACAACAAGTGCAACAGCTCCTGATGTATGAGGCGCTGCCATCGATGTACCACTCATTGTCTCATACTTATTTGCATTTACAGTTGAATAGATTTGTCCTCCTGGTGCTGTTAAATCCGGTTTAAAATTCAAATCAGGTGTTGGACCCCAAGATGAAAAATCTGACATTTTATTAGCATTTGTATTTGGTGCAATTGCTTGCTTCCCTTGGAATTTAACCTTAACACCATTTTCTATATTGTTTAATAGCTTTACTCCATCTGCATTGTTTATAAAAACAGCAGGAATTTTAACTGATGGGTCTGTCGCCATATTAATATATGAATTATCTCCATCTCTGTTAAATACAATTACACCAACTGCACCTGCTGCTTGTGCATTTAGCTTCTTATCTACAAAAGATATAGCTCCTCTTTTTATTAAAGCAATCTTTCCTGTTAAATCTTTTCCTTCAAAATCTTGAGGCAATCCTAAGTTACAATAAACAAGTTCATATTCTCCCTTTAATACTCCAACTGGATCAATTTCTGATATAGTATAACCCATATCACCTGTTTCAGTGCCTAATACATATGTTAAAGCTGGAAGTCTTAAATGTGTATTCTCTGATGATGCAACTTGTATAGTATCTGGGAATAAACCAGGTGAACCTACTATAGATGTATCTGGGTCCTGTGCATATGCTACATATGGATAAGTTGAGTAATATGAATTACCTGCTGAAACAACAACTACAACCCCTGCATCTGTTGCATTTTTTATTGCTCTTTGTTCTGGGTCATCAGGCATTACAAACCCTGCTGATGAACCTAAACTCATATTTATTACATCAGCACCGTGTTTTACAGAATCATCAATTGCTGCTGCAATATCATCAGTAAAGGCACCAGCATTTGTTGGATCATTTGAGAAAACCTTTAAAGCAAGAACTTGAGCCTCTGGTGCTACACCTTTAATTTCACCATTTGCAGCAACTATACCAGCAACATGCATTCCATGCATACTACCAGATTTATCAATTATGTCTGTATTCATATCTGCATAGTTATACCCGTATGGAACCTTATCTGTAAAGAACTTACCTGGTCCTTCTGTTATTGAATTTTTACTAAGCTTTGCCTTTGTTGGATCTGTTAGCTTCATATCCTTATGTGTATAGTCTATTCCTGTATCAACTATTGAAACAACAGTTCCCTCACCCTTAAATCCAAGTTCGTTCCAAACAGTTGGTGAGTTTGTAATATTAACAGCTGTTGACATATCAAGATAGTATTTGTTAGCAACTGTTACCTTTTTTACTCCCTTAATCTTTCTAATTGCATCTATGTCTCTATACTTAACAGTTAAACTAACACCATTTAAAACACTTTGATAAGTATGTCTAACTTTACCATACTTACTAATTTGAGATATAAGTTTTGTTTGATTAGCCTTTACATCGTCAATTAACTGTTTATTGTTTTTTAAACTTACATTTTTTAAATTTGCCAAATCCAATGCAGTTGGATTATCAAATTCAACTATTACCCTTACATTGTCATTTTCTTTTGGTTCTGGTTTCATATTGTCAAAATTGTCATCAACTATTGATGCATTACCAAACTTCTGAATTAATGCTCTTCTTGCATCAACTTCCTTAAAGTTTTTAAGATGCTTTTGCAATTTAAACTTTTGTACCAAATTTTCTTGATTTGCACGTCTGTTTTCTGCTGCCTTCGTCATAGGCATTAAACTTGAAAACAAAAGAGCAACAGACAGCGTGAAGCTAATAAATTTCTTCATCTTCATATCGATCCCCCTTTATTTATTTTTTAAATTGAATAAAATTAATTCATCCCTCCTTTTTCATTTTTTTCCTTTATTGTATTTATACTATATTTTTAAAACGATGAGTATATATAATCGTTCGCAAATTATTCCAAATTTGTATTACATTAATTTAACATCGACAAAAAAAATAATAGGACGACAATTTTGTCGTCCTATTATTTGCATATTTAAAAAATAATTTTAATAAATATTAAATCTTGGCGGAGAGAGTGGGATTTGAACCCACGGTACGGTTACCCGTACGCACGATTTCGAGTCGTGTGCATTAGACCACTCTGCCATCTCTCCATCTAAATAATATGATATATGTATTATTTTTTAATGTCAACATTTTATATTTAGTTAACTTGTATTGTTTTTTCAATAATGATATAATTTTATTATCGATTTTCGATAACGAATTTAGATAGGAGTGTTTATTAATGGATAGCAAAATATTACGCAAACTTTTCCTTGGCTTTATCGAAATACACATACTTCACCACGCAAAAAAGAAACCCTTTTATGGTTCTTGGATGATAGAGGAACTTAAACACCACGGATATGATATAAGCCCTGGAACATTATACCCAATTCTTCACACCCTCTGTAGAGAGGGACTTCTATCTGTAGAGGAACAAAACGTAAACGGAAAAATCAGAAAATACTACTCTATTACTAAAGAGGGTGAAGATGTGCTTATAAAAGCAAAAGAAAAGGCTTTAGAGCTTATTAATGAAATAGGAGGTTAAAAATATGTTTGAAGTAAAAAATCTTAAATACAAAGATATACTCTATATTGACCACCTTAATATAAACAAAAACTCCGTCACATGCATAGTAGGGGAAAGCGGTAGCGGAAAAACAACTCTACTTAAAATGCTAAATAATATAATAAGCCCTGATGAGGGGGAAATATATTTTAACAGAAAAGAAATAAACCAATACAACCCAATTGATTTAAGAAGAAGAGTGGTTATGCTTCCACAAACTCCTATTATATATAAGGGAAGTATACTGGATAATATTTTAATAGGCAAAAAATTTTCTAAGTCTGAAATCTATGATATTAAAGAGATAGAAAATCTTTTAGAAAAATTTAATGTAAATAAAAACCTAAATGAACCTGCTGAAAATTTATCTGGCGGAGAAAAACAAAGGGTTTGTTTAATTAGGGTACTTATAATGAACCCTGAAGTTATACTTTTAGATGAGCCAACATCTGCTCTTGATGAAAATACAGAGGATTTAGTCATTAATTATGTAGTGGAATATGTAAAGAAAAATAATAAGACTCTTATTATGGTAACTCACTCTAAGGAAATAGCAAAAAAATACTCTGACCACATAATTGAAATAACTAAAAGGAGATGATTTATTTGAATGGAGCTGTAAAATTATCAATAATGCAGGTATTGTCTGCCTATCTGTTTATACTAATTCTTCTTTTGATAGTTAAAAGGAGAGGCTTAAATAGAGAAAAGGAAATAATAATATCTACTACTCGAATGACTCTACAACTAATTTTAACAGGATATATTCTAACATATATATTAAAAAATCCAAATCCTTTTATAACCCTCCTTGTAATATCAATTATGGAGATTTTTGCAATACAAAACATAATAAAACGTTCTAAAACTAAACTTTCTTATGAACTTAAAAAAGTAGTTGTTTTTTCTATGATAGTTGGAACATTATTTACACTGTTTTATTTTATTTTAATAGTCATAAACATTAAGCCTTGGTATAATCCTCAATACTTTATTCCTCTTGCTGGTATGATAATAGGCAATTCTATGACAGGAATAAGCCTTGGAATAAACAAATTAATTGATGGATTTAAAAATCAAGTTGATGTAATTGAATGTTCACTAATGCTCGGTGCATCTCCTAAAGACGCCTGCAAACCAATATTAGATAATGCCTTTGATTCTGCAATACTACCTACTATAAACTCGATGGTTGGAATGGGAATAGTATTTTTACCTGGTATGATGACGGGACAAATACTATCAGGCTCTTCGCCCTTAGTTGCAATAGAATATCAAATTGCTATTATGCTTGGTATTTTAGGTAGTGTATCAATAAGCGTAATTATATTCCTATTATTTGGTTATAAAACCTTCTTTAATAACAGAATGCAAATTAAAAGAGAGGAACTATAATCCTCTCTTTTTTCTAAAAAAATTACTTAAAAGTTCTGCACACTCCTTAGAAAGCACTCCTCCTATAACCTCTATCCTATGATTCAATCTCTCATCGTAGGCTATATTATAAAGTGTTCCACAGGCACCAAATCTTTTATCATAGGCTCCAAAAACCAGCCTTTTTATTCTGCTATTTACAAGTGCTCCAGCACACATAACACAGGGCTCTAAAGTTACATATATTTCACAGTCAATAAGCCTCCATCCACCCAACGTTTTACAGGCTTCCTTTATTGCAATTATCTCTGCGTGGGCTGTTGCATCCTTTAAAGTTTCCCTTAAATTATGTCCTCTTCCTATTATTTTCCCATCCTTAACAATCACAGCACCAACTGGAACCTCATCTAAATATAGGCATTTTTTTGCTTCCTTAATAGCCTCATTCATAAAATACTCCATAACATCACCCAAAGATATTATAAATTATGTTAATAATAAAATAAACACAATTATAACGACAATTACTTTACTTTAATAATTTTTTTTTGGTAATATATAATTAATAAAACAAAAGGGGTGATTATATGTGTTATTTTATTTTTGCCGAAACAAGTAATACTATTAACGAAGAGGTTATAGAAAGAAACGAACAGAGCAGCCTTTATGTACAAAATTTATCTTATTTAGTTGAAATTAAGGATAAAAATTTATATCATATAAGTAACGGTCACTGTGCCTGCGATATTGCAGTAAGTCCTCATAGATTAATTGACAATGTAAAGGACGTACTTAAAAACATTGAAGGCAACTTTAATTTTATAATAATAGATAGCGAAAAGGATGATGTTGAACCTCTACTTGAAGAAAATAAGGACTTTGAATCCTTTTTATCTAAATTTGAAACCGTAGAAATTAACTTCAATGAATTTATTAGCAAATATCCAAATCAAATAAAGTTTGACACTCTCTACAAAATAAAGCGATAAGCCTATGCTTATCGCTTTATTTTAAACTTCTTTTTAGAAAAAAGACTCCTGAACTGTGAAAACACATCAACAACATCAGAAACTGCTGATACTATATCATCCACAGTTGCTGCAACCTCATTTACACTTGATACAATATCTCCTACCTCATCACCCTTTGATTCTATACTTGCTGCAATTTTATTCACATTATCAACAAGCTTAGGTAGGGTATTTAATGTATTATCTATATTGTTTTTATTTGTATCTAATATGCTGTTAATCTTGTCTGCCATTAAACCTAACTTCTTTAAAGTAGTAACTATATAGTATGTAATAAAAATTACTGCAACTATACCAACTAACGCAAGTATATCACTTAAAGTTATAGTTAAAGTTAAACTACCCATATATTATTCTCCCTCTTTTTCCTCTTCATCATTGCAGCAATCTTCATCTTCTCCACAACAGCAGCCCATATCATCTTCACAGCAACAATCAAAATCCTCTAAACATTCTTCTCCTTCACAGCAGCAACTTGTCTTAACAACCTTTGACTTTACGTTTTCTGCAACTTCCTTTGCTTTATCTAATGCCTCCTTTGCACCCTCCTTTAAATCCTCTCTTGTTTCTTTACCTGACTTTGGTGCAAATAATATACCTGAAATTGCTCCAAGTGCCGCACCTATAGCTACACCCGCTGCAAGACCTTTCCTTAAGCTCTTTTTTGCTCTCTTTTCTCCTCTTAAATCAATGTCAAACCTTTTCATAGTATCAACCTCCTTTTGTCATATTATACCACAAAGTATAAAAAAGTAAACTATTTCGACAAATATTAGATTTTAAGATAAAAAATAAAGCAACATTTATTACTTAGTATCAGAAAAGTGAGTAATAAATGTTGCTATGTGAACTACCCCCACTTATAGAAGTAGTGGCTTCGTGGTCAATACTCCCAACAGAGCAAGTTATCCCACGCTCAAAGGGCTGTTCCTTCCCCAGATGTACCATTTACATGGCTAATCTTAGCTTGGTTTTCGCTCTAATAATTGTAGCATTTTTTATATATTTTTACAACATTCATCACCTACTTACAGAGATTTCGCAGTAAAATTCCAGTAGAATTTTTATTTTTACTGAAATTATATCTTATTACATCTTATTGAAGAAATGGTATTCCGCCATCCCTGTAGATTATAAAAATAGTTATAACTCCCCCTACCCCAAGAAATTTAAATAATTAATTTCCAATTTTATTGTTGCATTAAGTTTTTTCAAATACTGGGTTATTCCAGGTATCTTCTATTGTAAATCTCTCATCTCTTATATCCTCAATAATATTTATTTGAAGCATTCTTTTCTTTCTAAAACCTCTAATACATCTAAAAAAATATAACTGCATAAGATTAAATGCTATAAT
>NZ_FQVG01000026.1 GCF_900129265.1 Caloramator proteoclasticus DSM 10124
AACAATCCTGTATCAGAAGATAAGTCACCACCATCAAAATTTAATCGTATTTTACTATTGCTTTCTAAACAAATATCATATAAACTAAACATTGAGAACCCTCCCTTTGTTTGGTATTTGTTTAGCAACTATATTATAACAAATTTGGGCCCTCTTTTTCATGTTTTTATTTCACTTTTTAAGTGAAATGCAGTTTAGTAAAAAATTAAGTTAATATGGGCTATAGAACTCTTTTAAATAAATTCCATGAATAATTCAGGAATATTAATAGATGAAAAATACTATTATTTAGCTAAAAAGTTTATTGAGGTTTGCCACTATTTTAACTATGAGGTTGTGGCAGAAGGGGTAGAGACTAAAGAACAGTTTGAGGCATTAAGAGATTTAGGATGTGATAAAATACAGGGCTATTATATAGCAAAGGCACTTCCTATAGACAAATTAGGAGATATGCTACTTAAAAATTAGAAGTAAGGGGTGAATAATATGCACAAATTTAACCCTATGAATGCTGCAAAACTTGATAATCCTACAAGAAGAAAATATATGCCCCCATTTAAGACGTTAGAGAAGTTTGGATTAAAACAAAATGGAGAAGGGATATTTTTAGACATAGGATGTGGTATAGGTTATTTTACAATACCTGCAGCAAAAATCTTGGCAAAGGGTAAGGTTATTGGGATTGATATATTAGATGAAATGTTAGAACTTGCAAAGGAAAGGTCTTCAGGTATAGAAAACATAGAGTATAAAAAGTGTGAGGAGTATTCTTTTCCTGTAGGAGATAGCATTTCTGATTATGTTCTGCTGTCAAATGTTTTGCACGAAATACAAGATAAAAGTAGGTATATTAATGAGATAAAAAGAGTATTAAAAATTGGCGGTAGGGTTTTTGTAATAGAGTGGAGGAAGAGAGAAACAAATTACGGTCCACCAGCTAACCATAGAATATCTCAAGAAGAAGTTATAAAATGGTTTGAGGAAGAAGGATTGAAGTTTGTTTTGGAAATTGATGTATCTGAACACCATTATGGATTGATATTTGAGAAGTAAATTTTATAGCATTAACCTTAAATGGTTGATGCTTTTTTAGTTTATCAAAAAAATAACATTGAAAAATTTTCGGAAAAATTATAATATTAATATATATCTTATAACGGGGGAATGTATATATGAAATTAAGCAGAATTAAAGAGTTGATAAGTGCGGAAATTTTATGCAATGAAGAGATGCTCTCGATGGAAACTGTATGTGCCTTTGGTTCAGATTTAATGAGCGATGTTTTGGCACTTACTTGCAAAGATACAATTCTTATTACAGGGCTAACCAATATTCAAACAATAAGGACAGCTGAGATGCTCGACATTAAATGTATTATTTTTGTAAGGAATAAAAGACCAGATGAAACAATAGTTGAGCTTGCAAAGGAGAAGGGAATTTGTATACTTGCAACACGTCATACTATGTTTACAACCTGTGGTATACTTTATAGTAACGGATTAAAAGGAGTTGACAAGGACTAATGGAGGAGTTACTTTCTGTTAAATATGATGTAGTTAGTGGTGATTTTATTAGAGGAGGAGAGGCCTCCAGTAATCTTAAAAAGCTGTTAAACCAGCTTGGTGTAAGAAGTGATATTGTAAAGAGAATTTGTGTTGCCTGTTATGAGGCAGAAATGAATATTGTGATTCACAGTGTTGGAGGCTATATTGAGGCTAAAATATATAATGATAAAATTGAAATTACTGCCTATGATTATGGACCAGGTATTCCTAATATTGAACTTGCGATGCAGGAGGGTTATTCAACTGCATCGGATGTTGCACGAGAGATGGGATTTGGAGGAGGAATGGGTCTTCCTAATATAAAAAGAAGCAGTGACGAATTTTATATAAAGTCAGAGGTGGGGAAATTTACAGAAATAAAGATTATAATTTATTTTAATTAAGGTGATAATATGAAACAACTATTCCATTCAGTTGCTTTGATTTCTGAAAAGTGCATAGGATGTACTAAATGTATGATGAATTGCCCAGTTGAAGCTATAAGAGTAAAGGGTGGTAAGGCTGTAATATATAACGAAAAATGTATAGATTGTGGTGAATGTATAAAGGTTTGCCCATATGGGGCTCATATTTCTATAAAAAATTCATTAGATGATATACAAAGGTATAAGAAGAAAATAGCAATACCATCTGTTACCTTATATTCACAATTTGGCAAGAATGTAGAGCCTGATGTTATAAATGAGGGACTTTTAAAGCTTGGATTTGATGAGGTATTTGACATTACCTTTTCCTGTGATATAGCATCTGAGACATTAAAAAAGGATTTAGAAAGGGTAGAAAAACCTGCAATTTCTACATTGTGTCCAACAGTTGTAAGACTTGTTGAGACTGAATATCCAAGTTTAGTAGGTCATTTAGTTAAAATGCTAACACCAATTGAAATCTCAGCTCTTATAATTAGAGAGAAATATAAGGAAATGGGATATAAAAACGAAGATGTAGGGATATTCTTTTTAACTCCTTGTCCAAGTTGGGTGACTAAGATAAGCGAAATATCTAAAAATGAAAATATAAGGATAAATGGTGCAATACCAATAAGTGATATATATCCTAAATTGTTAAAGCATATAAAAGGAAGGGCTGATGATAAAAATTCATTTATTTCAAGAACTGGGCTGATGTGGGCATACTCTGGAGGACAGTGTGAGGCAATTGGTATAGAAAATTCAATTTCTGTAGATGGTATAAAGAATGTTATAAAGGTATTAAATGATGTTGAAAATGGAAGATTAGATGATATAGATTATATAGAAGCAATGGCCTGTCCTAATGGATGCTTAGGAGGACTATTGCTTGTAGAAAACCCATATAATGCAGAAAGAATAACAAAGAATTTAAATAGTAAGATTGATTTTACCTATAAAATACACGATTTTTCCGATATCGAAAGCAAATTAGTAAGTGATGAAGAAAGCAGTGAGCATAGGGATACTCAAAAGATTTCTACAAACTTTGAAAGTGCGGTTAAAATGATAAAAAGTATGAACAAAATAATAAATATGCTTCCAGGAACTGACTGTGGTCTTTGTGGATCGCCTTCTTGTAAGGCCTTTGCTGAGGACGTTGCAAAGGGGCTTGCAAGCTTAAAGGACTGCAAATTTTTAAATGAAGGAGGTTTTAATAATGAAGGTTAAAGATATAGTTGATGCCCTAAATCTTAAGGTTTTAGCTGGAGGAGATGGACTTGATAGAGAAGTTAAGGGAGTTTATACCTGCGACCTTTTAAGCTGGGTTATGTCCCACGGAAAGCAAAACAATGCTTGGATTACAGTTCAAATACATCCAAACATTATTGCTGTTGCAACCCTTTTAGAATTTTCCTGTGTAATTATTCCTGAAAATATAGAGGTTGAAGAAGCAACTTTAAATAAAGCTAATGATGAAAAAATACCAGTACTTCAATCCAATTTAAATGCATATGAAATATGTATTGAACTAAATAAGTTAGGTGTATGAGTATGAAACTCTATTATGATTTTCACATACACACAGGGCTTTCTCCATGTGCAGATGATGATATGACTCCTAATAACATAGTAAATATGGCAAAAATAAAGGAACTTGATGTTATTGCTATAACAGATCACAACAGCTGTAAAAATGTTGAGGCCTGTTTAAAGGTAGCAGAAAAGGTAGGAATGTTGGTTATACCAGGTATGGAACTTCAGACTAAAGAGGAAGTTCACGTTCTGTGCCTTTTTAAGGATTTAGATTCAGCACTTTGTTTTCAAGAATTTGTTTATAACAGATTGCCCAACATAAAAAATAAACCAGATATATTTGGAAATCAGATAATATTTAATGAAAATGATGAGATAGTAGGGTATGAGGAGAAATTGCTGCTAAATTCTGCTGACATAACAATAGACGAGGCTTTTTATAGGGTAAAGGAGTTAGGAGGACAATTTATACCAGCACATATAGATAAGGATACCTATAGCATAATATCAAACTTAGGCTTTATTCCAGATTATTTAGATATAAAGACGTTAGAATATTCAAGTTATGAAAAAATCAATAAACTAATTAATAGTAAATTATTAAAAAACACCTATATACTTATTAAGAATTCAGATGCCCACAATTTAGGCCAAATATCAGAAAGGGAAAACTATATAGAGTGCCACCCAGGTGAATTGTGACATTATCCATATTATAGAAATGCCACCTTCTCTGGGTGGCATCTTTTATTTCTTATGATAGTTAAGTCTATTTATCAAAATTGAGTTTATATCGTTGGTTATTTTACCTATGGTTAAGTCATAGTAGAATTTATTTATATCGTGCAATTTATTATTTTTACTGATTCTATAATTTACTTGGTAATTATTATTTGCTTTTATTATGTTTATAATTTTGTTTATAGATGTATTTATATTTTCGGTTTTATTTTTAAAATATTCCTCAATCCAGCTATCAACAATTTTATTTACTTCCTTTTCGATATTCTTTATATCAGACCTGAAGAAGAAATACTTGTCGTTATAAAAGTTTTCAATTATTGTGCTACTTTTAATTGAGGACATATTATTTAAGTATTTAGCAGAAAATATGTTAAAACCATTTCCAATATATTTATTTATGTTTATGTTAGAGTAAATTTTGTTTGTAAGTGAATATAGTTCACTGTCTAT
The DNA here is from genome assembly GCF_900129265.1 of Caloramator proteoclasticus DSM 10124. Lineage (GTDB taxonomy): Bacteria > Bacillota > Clostridia > Clostridiales > Caloramatoraceae > Thermobrachium > Thermobrachium proteoclasticum. The sequence goes on from NZ_FQVG01000026.1 coordinate 4,703, forward strand.
ATATTTTGCAGACAGGATTGTTAAATCATTAACATTCAAATCAACTTCCATCTTAACCCCTCCCATTTACATTTGTTTAAAAAATGCGGCATACTATATATATATTCAATAAAATAAAAAAATGTGAGAGAATTAAAAATAAATATCAGAAAATTCAATTGAAATTCTCTCAACATTATTAAAATTACTTATTGTACCTATTTCACAATTTACCTCTTTATCTAAGTTATTTGGTAGTAAAATTATAAATTCACTACCTTTTCCTTCTTCACTTATTAATTTAATTTCTCCCCCGTGCATTTCAATAAATGATTTAACAATATTAAGACCAAGCCCACTTCCTTCGCGTTCCCTTGATAGAGACTTATTTACCTGGCTAAATCTTTCAAAAATTATATCCTGTTTATCAAGAGGTATGCCGATTCCAGTATCCTTAACAGAAATGCAAGTGTACTCTTCTAAATCCCTTATATTTACAATTATTTTACCATTCTCGGGTGTAAACTTAATTGCATTAGAGAGCAGATTTAGTATTATTCTTTCAATTTTATCTTTGTCACATTTTATATATTTTTCTTCTATATCAGTATCGAATATAATTTCAATATTTTTTGAATTAATATAATCGGCAACAGATTGAACTATGTCTTCAATTAAAGATACTATATTGCATACGCATAGATTAAGTTGCATATATCCGGCATTTACTTTTGTTATATCTATTAGGTTATTAACAAGCCTTAATAGCCTAAAACAGTTTTGTTTTATAGATTTGTTATATTTGTATAGAGTATCATTGTCATCAATAATTTTATTTTTCTTAAGGTATAATTCTAAAAGCTGTATCGAACCTAAAATGATATTTAAAGGAGTTCTAAACTCGTGGGATATATTAGCAAAGAACTCTGAACGTATATTTTCGTATTCCTCAAGCTCTTTAATTTTCCTCCTGCTCTCTTCAAGTTTTTTAGAATCGGTTATATCCTTTGCATAAATGAATATTCTATCTAAAAGAGTGTTATCTAATATAGGCATTATGTTTAGTTCAAGGAAGTACTCTTCATTTAATCTGTTTACCAATCTGGTTTCAAACTTTATTGGTTCTCCCTTTAACAATGCATCAATTGCTTCTTTACTTGTTATTTGGTTTTCTATATTAAATAAATCGTATATAGTAAATTCTTCAAGTTCATTCTTATCAATTTTAGTTATTTTAAAGAAAGTAGGGTTTGCAACAAATATATAACCAGAGTATATGTCTGCCTCTAAAAGCATATCAGGACTGTAGTCAAAAAAGGACTTATATCTTTTTTGCTGCTCTAAATTTTTAATTTCTATAAGCTTTTTTTCTGTTATGTTTCTTACAACTGCAATAACCTGATTTTCGTTTAGTGCTACAATCCTTGCTTCAAAGTATTGTTTGGAAGAATCAAAGGAAAGACTATATTCAATTGATTTTATTTTCTTTGTACTTAATGTATAATCGATTGCTGATTTGTATAGAAGTGCCACATCCATTGGCAGCATATCTATTATTTTATTTCCAATTATTTTATCTGGAGATACATACAAATCATCCCTATTATAGGTTCTAAAGTCAAGTATTGTTGTATCCTTATCTATTTTAAAATAAAGGTCTGGAAAGGCTTTAACTATAGACAATAGTTCAGTTGTAATGTTTTTTAGATTTTCCTCTGCCATTTTACTTTTAGTAATATCAACCCCAACAGCCCAAAGGGATAATCCTTCGATTGGGTATAAAGATGAAACGTTTGACCAAGATATAACCTTTTGACTTCCATCTTTACAGGTTATAGTGGTTTCAAGATTTCTAAAGTTATTTTCAAGCTCTGGAACAAGGCTTAGAATATAGCTTCGATATGTATCATCAGGATATAAAAGCTTAAAGGCGTCGGGATTGTTTATTATTTCTTCCTTAGAATATCCTGTTACCCTTTCGGCCTCCTTGTTCCATAGAATTATATTTCCATTTTCATCAAGAGCATCTATTAAAACAGGCATATTTTCAAGTATATAAAGTGATTTTTCGCATATCAAACTTTGCATGCCCCTTCCCCTTCCTATTTGTTTCTATATAAATAATTCAACATTTGTGAAAAAAATCCTGCAAATATTTTAAAACATAAAAAACAGAAAACCATTTCTAAAATTTTATTCATAATATTTACACAATTAAACAAAAGTTATATAATAGATAATGCACCAAAAAAATGAAGGGGGAATAAAATATGAGAATCAAAAGAATTGGTGCTAAGGTTACCAGTTTTATACTTAGTTTGTTACTGATTTTGTCGATGTTACAACCAGGACTTATAACCTTAGCACAGGCAGAGACAACTGAAAAGGTTTATGACATCATTGAAATTACAGATTTTCACGGAACTTTACAGGATTCTTCTAATAACAAGGTTGCAGCTGTCTTAGGAGACAGAATTAAAAAGGTTAAACAATCAAATCCAGATAGGTTTATTTTCCTAAGCGGCGGAGACCTATATCAGGGTTCACCTGTTTCAAATGTACTTTTAGGAAAACCAGTTAAAGAATTTTTAAATAATGTAGGGCTTGATGTAACTGCACTTGGAAATCACGAATTTGATTGGGGATTAGACAAAATCGTAAATATGCATAAGGAAGAGCCAGTTGCTAAATATGATTTTGTATGTTCAAATCTATATGACAAAACAACAGGAAAAAGAGTATTTGAACCATATAAGATTTTAGAAAAGGATGGTTTAAAAATAGCAGTTGTTGGTGCTATATCTACAGAAACCCCAACAATAGTTCTTCCTAAAAATGTAGAAAACTTTGAGTTTAAGGATGAAGTAACAGAAATAAATGCAGTTGTTAAGGATATAAGAGATAACAATAAGGCAGATGTTGTATTAGCACTAATTCACGAAGGAAGCGACAAGACAGGCAAAACAGGTAAGATATTTGATATAACAAATAAGTTAGAGGGTGTTGACGCAGTATTTGGAGGACATTCACATACAATAGTTTATACACAGGCAGAAAATGGTATTCCGGTGTATATAGCAAATTCAAGTGGAAAGGGCTATATTCACGTAAAAATGACAGTTAAGGATGGCAAACCAAGCTTCACAGGAAGTTATATTGCACTTGATAATGCTTCAGGGTATAAAACAGCAGAACCAGTTTATGATGCAGAGGTACAAGCTATAGTAGATAAGGCATATCAAGACTTAAAGCCAATATTTGATGTCAAGATTGGTTATACAGATAAAAACTTAACAAGAACACAAAAACAAAGCCCATACGGTGAATCATATCTTGGAAACTGGGTTACAGATGTAATGAGAAAGAAATTAAATGCAGATGTTGCTTTTCAAAATAATGGCGGTATAAGAATAGATATTCCAGCAGGGGATATAACTGTTGGTACAATTTTCTACTTAATGCCCTTTGACAATACTTTAGTTAAACTTGAAATGACAAAGGCACAATTAAAGGCAGTATTAGAACAAGCTTTTATGGATGCTGGAAAGGGAATACAAGTTTCAGGATTAAAGGTAAAATACGATCCGACAAGACCATCAGGAGACAGAGTTGTTGATATTATAAGAGAAAATGGTAAAACAATTTCAGATACAGAAAAATTAGTGGTTGTTACTAATGATTTTATGGCAACAGGTGGAGATGGATTCACAGCATTTGTAGGAGCAGGCGGTGCAGATCCAAAGAATAACACATTTATTTTAGTAAGAGATGCTTTAATTGATGCAGTTAAAGAAACAGGAAAAGTAGAAACAACTATGAATAATAGAATAACAAATCTTAAAAAATCAATATCAATAGTTGCAACATCAGATGTTCACGGAAATGTGCTAAACTTTGATTATGCTACAGGAAAGCCACCAGTTGATTCAAAGGGAGTAGAAATTGGACAAGGTCTTGCTAAGGTATCAACTTTTGTTAAAAACCTAAGAGCTCAAAATCCAAATGTAATGTTAATAGACAATGGAGATACAATTCAAGGAACACCACTTGTTTATTATTACAATATGATAGATAAAACAGCAGAATATCCAATGATGAAGGTAATGGGTGCAATGGGATATGATGCTTGGGTATTAGGAAACCACGAATATAACTATGGTCTTGATACTTTAAATAGAGTAATTAAGGATGCTGAGAAAAATAATATTAATGTATTATCTGCAAATACGTATAAAGAAAATGGAGAAAACTTTGTAAAACCATATATTATTAAGTCCTTTAATGTAGATGGGAAGGAAGTTAAGGTAGCTGTTATAGGGCTTACAACTAAAACTATACCAAGCTGGGAATCACCACAAAACTACAAGGGATTAGAATTTAAAGACTTAGTTGAAGAGGCAAAGAAGTGGGTTAAGGAAGTTAAGGATAAGGGTGCTGATGTTGTAATAGTATCAGCACACAGCGGAGAAGAAAAACAAACAGATATAATACCAGAAAACCAAATTAAGGCTATTGCTCAAAATGTAAGCGGAATAGATGCAATTGTTGCAGGACACGCACACAGCTTAATTACAGAAAATGCATATAAAAATCCTGAAGGAAAGAATGTGATAGTTACTGAACCAGGAAAATGGGCACAATATATATCACAAATTGATATCTATGTAAATCAAGATGGAACATATTCAGTATCAGCAAAGAACGTAAAGATGGATAGCACAATTGAAGAAGATATAGAGATTGTTAATTTAATTAAGCCATATCAAGATAAGACTATAGAATATATTAAAACAGTTGTAGGAAAGGCTACAGGAGAATTTACAGGTTTAAATCAAACAATAGAACCTACTGCTATAATGGAACTTATAAATAAAGTTCAGATGGAAGCAGCAGGAACACAACTTTCAATAGCGGCACCATTAAGTTCAAAGGCTTATATACCACAAGGTGATGTAACTATACAAGATATTATGTCAGTATATGTTTATGAAAACTTCCTATATGGTATAAAGATGACAGGAAAGCAGTTGAAGGACTGGTTAGAATGGTCAGCAAGATACTATAAGCAAGTTCAAAGCCCAACAGATAAGATAGAAAAGGATCCAGTACTAAACATTCCTGATTACAATCTTGACCAATTATATGGTGCAACATACGATATTGATTTAACACAACCTGTTGGAAATAGAATTAAGAATTTAAGATATAAGGGCAAATTAATAAAGGATACTGATGTATTTACAGTAGCAATTAACAACTACAGATACAATGGTGGCGGTGGATTTATGGCTGCTGCTGGAATAAGTAATACAGATCCAAGTATAGTTGTATATGATTCACAAAAGGCACTTGGAGATGATGGACAAGTAAGAAGCTTAATGATAGAATACTTCAAGAAATATGGAACAATTGCAAATACTGTAGAAAAGAATTGGAAGTTAAGCACAACAAAGGTTGAAGAAATAAAGGATACTGAAGATACAACTAATGATGAAATACAAAACGATGATAAAACAACAGATGATAAGGAAGCAACCAATAATGAAGGAGCTGAACAAAATAAAGATGGTAAATTACCAAAGACAGGTTCAGTAGTAGACATAACAACCCTATTTGGAGCAGGTGCAGCTTCAATTATGATAGGTGCTGCATTTGTAATCCACGATTCAAGAAGGAAGAAAAAAGTAGCATAAAAATAAAGCAGGCGAAAGCCTGCTTTATTTTTTCATTGCGTTTTTTACTGTATATGTCGCTATGAAGGAAACAAGAAGCATTGCAATTGATGCACCAATAAATACATAGCTGTAGTTATTATATAGATTTATTATTTTCCCATTTACGCTTGTTCCAATTGCACCACCTACAAACATATTAAAGGAAGCAAGGGACATAGCAGTACCTCTAAGTGTAGGCATAGTTTCTTGTGCTGTTGAAACAAGTGTTGATTGTAGTGAAACAAAGGCAAGACCAAATCCAAATAGAGCAACTACTATTAAAGCTGTTGAATTAGTTGCAGATAGTAGATAAAGTGATACTGAACCTGTTAATCCTAAAACTAAAAGGAATTTATTTTGTAGTTTTGCTCTAAGCTTTGGTGCTATTCTTCCACCTATAACCGTTGCAATACCAAAGGAAGTTAATACAATACCTACAATTAAAATGTTGTATCCTGTCTTAGATTGAACAAGTTTTCCAGTATATGTGAAGCTACCAAATACGCTAAATCCAACAAGCATAATAGTTGACACAACAGCTACAAGCTTACCATTAGAAAGTGCCTGCTTATAAACACCAGTTAAATTTAGTTTATCAATTCTTCCAGGAAGTTTTGGTAGTTTCTTTAGCATTACTATTGCAAGTATAAGTTCTCCAAGTCCATATATAAAGTAAACAGCTCTCCAAGAACCAAAGTATGCAAGTACTCCCCCGATAAGTGTTGCAGATGCACCACCTAAGAACATCATACCCATAACCTTACCAATGGATTTTTGTCTCTCCTGTGGTTCAAAAACTTCTCCAACAAGTGCCATAGTAACAGGGAATATACCAGCACCAAAGGCACCGTTTACTGCTCTAAAGAATACAAGCGAAGGTAAGTTAAATGCAAAGGCACCAAGCATACTAAATATTGCTGTACCAAAGGCAGCAATGTTTATAATCTTTGTTTTTCCGAATCTGTCTCCAAGTGGTCCAAATAGGATTGTAAATAGACCAAAGGATAGCATATATGCAGTAACAGATACTGCGGCAGTTGTTAAACTTAAATTTAAATCCTTTGCAATATTTATTATAAGTGGAGCAGCAGCATAGTTGTCTCCATTGGCCAAAAACGCCATTAAACCAAGTACCATAATTATGGTTTGTTTATCTTTGTTTGTCATTATAACACCTCCGAAATATAAGAAAATAATTAAATAATAATATAACAATATCATATTATTACAATATATCATTTTTGTCAACAATCTATTTGACATATTTGTTAAATAGGTATATTCTAATAATAGCAAATGCTAAAAAGGGGTGATGTTATGTCAAATTGCAGTACTTGTCCTTCAAATTCATCCTGTTCAAAGGACAAAGAAACTTGTATGGTACAAATAAATCCAAACAATAGAATAAAAAAGGTAATAGCAGTAATGAGTGGAAAGGGTGGGGTTGGTAAATCAACTGTATCAGTTCTGCTTGCTAAAAAACTAAATGAGTTAGGATATAGTGTTGGTATTATGGATGCAGATGTTACAGGCCCAAGTATACCAAGACTTCTTAATATAAGAGAGAAGGCAAGGGGAACAGAGGAGTATATACTACCTGTTGAAACTGAAGATGGTATTAAAGTGATGTCAGTTAACCTTTTAATGGAGGATGAAAATCAGCCTGTATTATGGAGGGGACCTGTAATTTCTGGTGTAATAACTCAATTTTGGACTGATGTTTTGTGGGAGGATTTAGATTATTTAATAATAGATATGCCTCCAGGAACATCTGATGTTGCACTAACTGTAATGCAGTCAATTCCTATAAATGGAGTTGTAATGGTTTCAATTCCTCAGGATTTAGTTACAATGATAGTTATGAAGGCAATAAATATGGCAAGAAAGCTTAATATTGATATTTTAGGTGTTATACAAAATATGAGTTATATTAACTGCCCAGATTGTGGAAAAAAGATAAGGCTATTTAATTCAGAAAAGGCAGAGGAAGAATATAGAGAAATGGGAGTTGATATTTTAGGCGAACTTCCAATGACTCAAAGTCTAAATAATTACAATGATTTAACACAAGATAGAATAGAATTTGATAAAATATTTACACCAATTGTTTTAGATATAATGAAAAAATTAAATTAATGGAGGGGTATATGCCAAGACCTACTAAATACAGAATGGTAGAAAATTTACCAAAGGAGGAGTATTTTGTCCCAGCAAATGTTCCAAAATGCTCCTTAGATGAGGTGGTTTTGAAGGTCGAAGAGCTTGAGGCTATGAGACTAAAGGATGTTGAAGAGCTTCATCAGGAGGACTGTGCAGAGAGAATGAATGTCTCAAGACAGACCTTTCAAAACATCATAGATAGTGCAAGAAAAAAGGTAGCGATAGCACTAACAGAAGGAAAGGCAATAAGAATTGGAGGAGGGCATTTTGTAACAAAGCACTGTAAATTTAAGTGTTTTGATTGCGGCAATGAATATGATATAAATGTTGAATATGACAAAACAAAGTGTCCTGTTTGTGGTTCTAATAAAGTTATGTGTAGTAAAAAGGCTGAGAAGTGTAAAAAGTGGTGTAGATGTGAGGAAAATGATTGATTTGTTTTGTTAAAGTGATAAAATTAAATTAAGAATAAACAAAACCTGAAAAGGGCAAACTTAGGGAAACCTAAGGACGCAAAGTTATGGGCCTAAGGAGCAATGCTCTATGGTTGCCAGACTGCCAGGTTCTCCTTATATGGAGAACCTAATGTCTCTATATAAGGAGGGAATAATATGTTAAAAAGAGGTATTTCTTTTTTGCTAATCTTTTTTATACTTATATCCATTTCAACTATTCCTGCCACTGCTAAGTCTAAAGTAAATTCCAAAGGTAAAAGGCAAGTTATAAAGAAGGTTGTAGAAAATAAAAGGCTTTTAAGTAGTACTATATATAAGGTACCTTATGGTACTTGGCTTTGGGATACAAATAAAATAGTTAAAAATGCAGATTATGTTGTAAAATTTTTAAATGCAAATGGCTTTACTGAAGTTTATATTCAAATAGATCAGAGTTTAAATTATTCATATTACAGAAATTTTATTAAAAATGCAAATAAGTATGGAATAAAGGTTTATGCATTAGATGGAAATCCTGAATGGGTATTAAAGAATGAAAGAAGGGAGCTTAATAAATTTTTAAATTGGGTTGTAAAATATAACTCAAAAGTAAAAGAAGAAAAATTTTATGGGGTACATCTTGATTCTGAGCCTTATCTTTTGGAGTTATGGAATAGCAGTAGAAACCAAGCAGTATTAGAGTATATGGATTATATATCATACCTTAAGGATTTTGGAGTAAAGAACAATTTAAATATTGCAGTTGATATACCATTTTGGTTTGATGAAATAATAATTAAGAGCAATAATATGAGTTTGGCTGAATATGTAGTCTCAATAGTTGATATAATAAATGTAATGACCTATAGGGACAAGGCAGGAACAATAATAGATATAGTAAAAAATGAAATGGAATATGCTAAAAAGTATAATAAAAAAATTATGATTTCAGTTGAAACAGGCAATACCAGTGAAGGTGATTATGTAACCTTCTATCAAGAAGGTATAAACTTTATGTGGAATGAGATAGATAAGGTGAATGATTACTATAAAACTAACTACAATAATTATGGTTTTGCAGTACATTATTTAGAAAACATAATGGAAATGAAAAAATAAATAATATGAAACCTATTCTTTGGAGGCGGATGATCTTTTATGGTGGTATCCAAAAATAGTAGGGCACTACAGATTTCCTAAAGTAGATTAATCTACTGATAAATTTGTGGTACAATTATAAAAAAGGCAAATAGGGGTGATTTTATGGTATTGCCTGAAAGACTTGAAATATATACTTATAGCGACTATAAGAACAAAGAAGATGACAATAGATATGAACTTATTAATGGAAGGTTTTATGCTATGACTCCGGCACCTTCAAGAATTCATCAAAAGATAATAACTGAATTATCAAGAAGTATAGGAAATTATATAGAAGGTAATTCACTATCCTGTGAAGTATATGTAGCCCCCTTTGATGTTAGATTAATAGATGATGGTCAGACAGAAGATAGCTGTACAAATGTAGTTCAACCGGATATTTCAGTTATATGTGATAAAACAAAGTTAGATGATAAGGGCTGTATAGGAGCACCTGAATTTATAATAGAGGTTGTTTCACCATCGAATGCATCAGTTGATTATGTGAAAAAGCTTTATTTATATGAGAAGTTTAATGTTAAGGAATATTGGATTATAAATCCTCATACGGAGCATATAATGATATACACTTTAGGTGAAAACAATCAATACTCAGAACCTTTTATCTTTAAATTTACAGAAATAATAAGATCTAAGTTTTTACAGGGATACGAGGTTAAAATAAGTGATATTGTTAAAAAATAATTTATATTGACTAAAATATTATATTTTGTTAATATAGATGAGGAACACGAAGTTCCACATAAGGTAAGATTTTTAAAACAGAGCTAAACCCACGAAGGGTTAAATCCTTCGTGGGTTATTTTTTGTATTTCTTTTACTAATAAAAATTATTTAGGAGGTTGAGGTATGAATAAAGAATTGTGGAAAAAATGTGTGGAGTTTCACGGACACGAGTGCCCAGGGCTTGCAATAGGATTTAGAGCCTGTGAAATTGCAGTAGAAAAACTTAATTTAACCTTTTCTAAAGATGAGGAGGTTGTATGCATAACTGAAAATGATGCCTGTGGTGTTGATGCTGTACAAGTTATAACAGGATGTACGATGGGAAAGGGTAATTTATTATTTAAAGACAGGGGAAAAATGGCCTTTTCTTTTATTAAAAGACAGACAGGAGAAGGAATAAGAGTAGTATTAAAACCTTTAAAAAGAGAAATAACAAGAGAAGAAAATCAAAGGTATATTTTAGAGGCACCAGCAGAGGAGGTATTTGACATAAAGCCTTTAAATACTAAGCTTCCTGAAAAGGCAAGACTTTTTAACAGTATAATTTGTGAAGAATGTGGAGAGGCTACTGCAGAACATAGAATAAGAATTCAAAACAATAAGAAGGTTTGTTTAGACTGCTTTAAGGAATATACAAGGGGATGGTAAAAATGCAGGCAGAAATTATGTATAAAAGATATGTAGGTAGAAAAAAGTTTGTATTTGCAGTTCTCGTTATAATTTTATTTATACTGTCCTTTATAGCTTTAAATTTAGGTGCAAGTAGTACCACTTTATTAAATTTAATTAGTTTTTTTACAGGTATAACGGATGAAACTGCGAACTTAGTTCTTTGGAGGATAAGGCTTCCAAGAATACTGGCTGCAGTTGTTGCAGGTGCAGCACTTTCAATTTCAGGCTGTATAATGCAGAATAACTTAAAAAATCCTCTTGCATCACCCTTTACCCTTGGTATCTCCAATGCAGCAGCCTTCGGTGCCAACGTTGCAATAATTCTTTTAGATGCAGGTTTAACCCAAAGTAGTACAAAGGATGCGATAATAATAAATAATCCATACTTAGTGAGTATATGTGCCTTTGTATTTTCAATGATTGCAACACTTATTGTTGTAAAACTTGCAAAACTTAAATTTTTTAGTAAAGAGGCAATAGTTCTCTCAGGTGTCTCTTTAGGTTCTCTTTTTACTGCAGCTACAACGCTTATACAGTATTTTGCACAGGACTATCAAGTTGCTGCAGCTGTTTTTTGGACCTTTGGAGATTTAGGAAGGGTATCCTATAAAGAGGTTTTAATTATGTCAGCTACAACCTTAATATCATATATATATTTCTACATTCACAGATGGGATTATAATACATTAGAGGCATCAGATGATGTTGCAAAATCTTTAGGTGTTGATGTAGAAAAAGTTCGTATAAGAAGTTTAGTGTTAGTTTCCTTAGTAACAGCAACAGCAGTATCTTTCATAGGTGTTATAGGATTTATTGGTCTTATTGCACCACACATAATGAGAAGAATTGTTGGAAGTGATTTGAGGTTTTTAATCCCCACTTCTACAATTTTAGGCTCAATTATACTACTTTTATCAGATACACTTGCAAGAACTATAATAAGCCCGATAGTACTTCCAGTTGGAGTTTTAACATCTTTTTTGGGAGCTCCCCTTTTTCTATATCTTTTAATAAAGGGGGAGGGTAGAAGATGATATTAAGGGTAGATAATTTAACATTTTCCTATCATAGTAAATTGGTTTTAGATAAAGTAAGTTTTAGTATAGATAGAGGAGAATGTGTTGCAATTCTTGGGATAAATGGTGCTGGAAAATCTACGCTGTTGAAGTGTATTAATAGGATACTTACACCTGAAGGTGGATGTGTTTTTATTGATAGTATAGATATAACTAAAATGCATCAGATAGATATTGCAAAAAATATTGGATATGTTCCACAGAGAACAAATACAACAAGAATGACGGTTTTTGATGCTGTTCTATTAGGAAGAAGACCTTATATTAAGATTGATGCAACTAATGAGGATATTGATATTGTAAATGACATACTGAAAAATCTCTCTCTTGAAGATTATAGTTTGAAATATATAGACGAATTGAGTGGTGGAGAATTCCAAAAGGTTTTAATAGCAAGAGCACTTGCACAACAACCTAAGGTATTACTACTTGATGAGCCGACCAGCAGCTTAGATTTAAAAAATCAAATTGAGGTTTTAGATTTTATAAAGGACATTGCAAAGAAAAATGGCATTTCAGTTGTTGTTGTAATACACGATTTAAATTTAGCATTAAGATTTGCAGATAAATATATATTAATGAGGGATAGCAGGATATATTCGGTAGGAGGAGAAGAAGTTATCACAGAAGAGTCAATTAGAGATGTTTATTCTGTAGATGTAAAAATAGAAAATATAAGTAATAAAAAAATAATAATACCAATTTGATGGAGGGATTTAAGTGAAAAAAAGGTTTGCATTACTTTTATCAATTATTATATTTCTTTTATCTATTTTTATGGTAGGATGTAGCAGTGAAGAAGTAAAGAATAATGGAAAGGAAAAAGTAATTACAGATTTGCTGGGAAGAGAAGTAAAGATTAAGGAGAATGTTGAAAGGGTTGTGGCAATAGGGCCAGGGGCATTAAGGCTCTATATATATGTAGGAGGAAAAGATAAGATTGTTGGAATTGAGGAATTTGAAAAGAAGAATGCCAAGGGAAGACCATATATAATAGCAAATAAAGAACTTATTGATTTACCTGTAGTTGGACTTGGAGGCCCTAATAATCCACCAGACCCAGAAAAAATTGTAGCAGTTAAACCAGATGTTATTTTTACTACCTATGCAAAGGATAAGGCAGAGGCAGATAATCTTCAAAATAAAACAGGTATTCCAGTTATAGCAATAAGCTATGGAAAAACATCTTTATTTGATAATGCAGTTAATGAATCTTTAAGGCTAATTGGTAAGGTTATAAATAAAGAAGAAAGAGCAAATCAAGTAGTGGATTTTATAGAAAATGCAAAAAAGGATTTAGAAAAAAGAACAGCCGATATTAAGGATGAAAATAGACCTACTGTATATATTGGTGCTCTTGGAATGAAGGGAATGCACGGTATAGAAAGTACACAGGGTAAATATTCACTTTTTACAGCATTAAATATTAAAAACCTTGCAGATGAAACAGGAAAAACAGGAAGTGTTATGATTGATAAGGAAAAGTTGGTTGAGTGGAACCCAAATATAATATTTATTGATTTAGGTGGACTTGAAATAGTTAAACAGGATTATAGTAAAAATACAAAATTCTATGATTCACTTACTGCATTTAAAGAGGGCAATGTTTATTCACAGTTACCATATAATTTTTATAGCACTAATATTGATACAGCTTTAGTTAATGCTTACTTTATAGGAAAGACAGTTTATCCAGAAAGGTTTAATGATATTAATATAAAGGAGAAGGCAGAGGACATATATAAGTTTTTTGTAGGGAAAGAATTGTTTGATAAGATGCAGGGGGATTTTGGTGAGCTTGGGAAATTAGATATGAAATAAAGTATATAAGTAATAAAAAGACGAAGTAGAAAAATGCTTCGTCTTTTTTGTTTTAGAAAAATATTTACAGTAAAGTATTTACAAAAACAAAGAAGTAGAATATAATATAACTGTACTAAACGAAATAATACAGATAATACACGTAATACAGGGGGAGGGGTTATTGAATTCTACTAAATAGATTAATAAATGTAATAGAATGTGTTTAAAAAAAGGTTATTAAGGAGGGTTTAGAATGAAAAGGGGGCATATACATCCGATACTTCAAAACGATTTTAAAAGATTTGGACTGTTTGGATTGATATATGGGTTGTTTTTAAGTTTATTTATACCGATTAAGCTGTTTAATCTAATTGGCTATTCTAAACATATAGAGGACATAAACCCATATGCTATTTTTAGATTTAATTCAGAAAATGGTATATATATTTTAGGTATTGTTATTTTTTCAATCATACTTGGTGTTGTTATATTTAGTGAAGCACAAAATTATAGCTCCAATAATCATTTATATGGCCTGCCCTTTACCAAAAAGGAAATTTTTATAAATAAAGTTTTAGTAGGTATTTTTCTTATATTAATTGCCTGCCTATTTAATGTTATACTTTGTTATCTCTTATTATTGAAAACTAATTACTACAACATTTTAAAATTAATTATATTAAAGTATTATATTTTAGTTTTCATTTTAAGTACAATCTTTTTTATGTATAGCGTTTTATTTTCAACAATGACAACAAATAATCTTCTTAATGCTCTTTTTAGTTTTACTTTTTGTGTACTGCCCTATGGTATTGTAAAACTTTTGAATATGTTATTAGAAAACATTTTAATTGGTAGGTATGAACAGTTTAAAGAGACAATTTTACCACATCTTTTTCCATTTAGCATAATGGCAGGTTTAACTTTAGAGTTATTTAAGAGCAAGGACTTGATTTTATTTTTAATGAGCATAATTTTTATATTCATTTTATCCTTTGCACTGTTTTTATACAGAAAAAATGAGAACATTAATAGATTAATTGTATTTAAATTTTTAGAACCTGTATTTGTGTATGTTGTGACTTTTATTACAATGTTGATATTTGGAATAATTATAATTAATATGTTGCCTAAAAGTTTTATAGGAGTAACTATAGGTTGTTTTATAGGTGCGTTTTTAGGACATTATGTTTCACAAATGGTGCTTCATAGGGAAATAGTTGTTTTTAAATATATGAAGGGATTTTATGTATATGTATTATTAATGATTATTGTTATATTTGTTCTGGGTAAAACAGACATAGTTTATCGCCATACGCCACCTAAAGTTGAGGAGGTTGAAGGAGCGTACGTTACAATAGAACAGCATAAATTTAAATCTATTGAAAGAAATAATTTCAATTACCTTATAAGAAATCCTAATACAATAGCACAAATAATTGAGTTACAGAATTATTTAATTGGTTTAAAGCAGATTCCTTATGAAGTTAATTCTACTTTCATTGTTTATAAATTAAAGGATGGCTCAATAGTAAAAAGAAAATATTTAACAGACTATACAATAAAGGAAGAAGAGTATTTAAAGCAAATATCAAAGGATAAAGACTTTAAAACTGTTGAATATGATATTTTGCGTATAAAACCAGAGCATATAAAGGATGTTGTAGTTATATATAAAAATAAAACATATGAGATAAAGGATAACGAAAAAATAAATTATGTATGCAAAAACTTAAGGGAGGATATTTTGAATGATAGATATGATTTAAGTACTTTTGAAGGCACAATAAGAATTACCCTATATCCACAATATTATAAAAAATATGGAATAGACAGAGATAATCAAATTTTAGATTATCAAATAAGTTCAGGTAACAAATGGATTGAAGAGGTGATAAAGTAGGGAAATGGAGGTGAATTTATGTTTGAACTTGATGTGAGAAGTAGAGTTCCTATTTATGAACAGCTATTTGAAAAGATAAAGGAACTCATTATAAAGGGGTTGTTGAAGGAGCACGAGCAACTCCCATCTGTTAGGGCACTATCTAATGATTTAACAATAAACCCAAATACAATTCAAAAGGCTTATAGGGAGCTTGAAAATCAAGGATATATATATTCAATACCTGGTAAAGGAAGCTTTGTAGCACCTTTAAAGGATAGAGATATTAACAAAGAAAAGATAGAAAAGATTTTAGAAGAGGTAAAGAAGCTTATGCTTGAGGGGCTTTATTTAGGAATGGACAGGGAGGATTTTATAAAGGTTTTAGAAGATGCTATAAAAATTAAGGAGGTAAGATAATGTTAAGGGTAAATGGACTTTATAAAAAATACGATGATTTTGAGGCAATAAAGAATGTAAGCCTATATATACCAAGGGGAGTAGTATATGGACTTATTGGTTCAAATGGTGCAGGAAAAACAACTTTATTAAAGACGGTGACAGGAATTTTTGAAAAGGATAGAGGAACTGTGACTTTGAATGAAAAAGAAATTTATGAAAATGTTGAGGCAAAAAAGAAGATATTTTTTATAGCAGATAATCCATATTTTTATCCAGGATATACAGTAAAGGATATGGCAAATTTTTATAAAACAGTATATGAAACTTGGGATGAGGTTAAGTATGAAAGGCTAAGGGGTATATTTAAAATAGATGAAAACAAAAAAGTTAGGAATATGTCAAAGGGGATGCAAAAGCAAGTTGCAATATGGCTTGGATTATCAACAAATACAGATGTTTTAATTTTGGATGAACCGCTTGATGGCCTTGATGCAGTTATAAGGCAAAGAGTGAAAAAATTGATTTTCCATGAGGTTATAGATAGACAACTTACAGTATTAATATCATCACATAATTTAAGGGAACTTGAGGATTTTTGTGATTATGTTGCAATACTCCATAGTGGAGAAGTAATTTTAGAAAAAGAAGTAGAAAAACTAAAAAGCAGTATTTTTAAAGTAGAAGTTGCCTTTAATGATGGAATGCCTGAAGAGCTAATGAAAAGGATAAAGCTAATAAAAGCTGTACAAAAGGGGAGAATGTGGGTGCTTGTAGTTGAAGGAGAAAGGATTGAGATTGAAAAAACTATCCAATCCTATAATCCAATTTTATTTGATATTGTATCACTTACGCTTGAGGAAATTTTTATGTATGAAATGGAGGGGATAGGGTATGAGTATGAGAACATCAACTATTAATTCAATATTTAAAAATGATTTAAAAAGGTTTTGGGTTGTAGGCCTTATGTATTTAATTCTAATCTTTTTAAATATACCTTTAAATATGCTAATTTCACTATCAAAGGTAACAGATAAGGAAGAATTAATATTTACCTTTACACAAATGTTTAATTATCAATCAGACTACTTTATATTTTGTATATTGATTTTAAGTATTTTAGTAGGTATGCTTTTAATCCGTGAAGTACAAGGGTATAGAAGTAACATTCATATCTTTAGTTTGCCATTTTCAAAGAAGAATATTTTTATAAATAAGTTTTTTGCGGGTTTTGTTTTGTTTTTTACTCCAATCTTTGTTAATTTTTTAATAACGGAAGTAATTTATTTTGCATTTGGTGTAAATGAATTAATGAAAAAGAGTATAATATTAAATTATTATATAATGCTTCTATTAATTTGCATAATTTTCTTTTTACAAAGTTTAGTAATAGGTATTATTACATCAAACTCATTGTTTCATATATCAAGTGGATTATTAATTAATTTTATCCCTTTTATTTTCATAAGTGTTCTAAATTCATTTTTGAATGTTGTTTTCTATGGTTTGCACTTGGAGGATAGTGTAACACTTTTAACATCAAATAAGTCATTTATAGCTTATTTATTTCCACTGTTGAGCTGGTTAAATAGCGAAATTGTATTTAGTAAAGCAGGTTTTACTGGATATATATATTTGATTTTAACAATACTAATTTATTTTTTACTATCCTATGTACTTTTTACAAAAAGGAAAAACGAAAAGGCAAGAAATTTAATCGTTTTTGATTCTATAGCCGAAGCACTAAAATATTTTAATACAGCATTGTTAATGTTTGGAGTTTCAAGTTTAGCTACAATGATAGCAAAAGGAGACATATTTACAGTATTTATGTGGGGATTAATAGGTGCTTTTTTCGGATATTATTTATCTGAGGCACTATTAAAAAGGAATTTCAAAGTTTATAGAAATTTAAAGGGATATTTAATTGTTGTGTCTATATGGTGTATATTTCTGCTAATTAGTCAAACGGAAATAATATTTAGACACAGTCCTCCAAAGTTAGATGATGTTGAGAGTGTATGTATATCTAATAATAAAAAGATTATTTACGATATGGAGTATGAGTTTAAAGCACCAAGGTTTCATATAACAAACAAAGAAACAATTAAAAAAATACTTTCTCTACAGCAACATATAACATCCCTTAAAAGGGATTATAGTAAATCAGATAATATTTATATAGTATATAAACTTAAAAATGGGAGAGAAATAAAAAGGCTTTATGAAGGAAGTTTTGACAGTAAATATAATGAGTATATGAAATTAATATCTTTGGATGAGGGTTATAAGAAAATAAATTATAATATATTCAATATAGATGATAAGGAATTCGATAAGGTTATGATATTTATCAAGGATAAAAATGAAGTTGAAATTAATGACAAAGACAAGATTAAATTTGTAGTGAATAACCTAAAAAGAGATATATTAAGTAATAGCTACCAGTATAAAGACGAAATAATTTTTGATGGAATTGAAAAGTCAAAGGGAAGTATTGAAATATATTATGGATATGACGGTCAAAAATATAAATATATAGCATATGTAATAGATACAAATAATAAATGGATAGATGAGCTGATTAAATAGGTTAACAAAAGGGGCGAATCCCTTTTGTTAACTAAAACACAAGTGAATAATATTTGTCAACAGTTGCCTGAAAATCATCAATGCTTATTATTCTTGATTTTCGGGCTATTTCTTTTCCGTCTATAAATATAAGTATTGTAGGAAATGTAAATATAGAATATTCTCCAGCAGATTCAGGAACGTTTGTAATTTCAACCTTTGCAAGCTTTATATTTGGGTAGTTTGTTAAAGCCTCCTCTATTTTAGGATAGAGTGCGTGGCATACGCTGCAAGCCTCACTTGAAAAATATACAATGCACATTGTATTTTCTTTTATAAAATTTTTAATAGAGTCTAATGTTGAAAGAACCATAAAAACACCTCTTTACCATAATATCATTATAATACGATATATTATATATGATTTAAAAAATAATATCTACCATTATACTTTAATATTTTGTTCGGAAACAATATCTTATCATTTATTTTTACAAGGTTTTGAAATAATATGTATTTATGATATGATAGATTATAAGTTAGTTTTTTAGGAGGGAGCATATGTTTAAGGCAGTTTTATTTGATTTAGATGGAACTCTTTTAGACACAAATCAGCTTATAATATCATCCTATAAACATACCATAAAAAAGCATTTAAACAGAGATTTAGATGATAAAGAAATAGTGAGATATTTTGGTGAACCATTAAGGCTAACTCTTGAAAGGTATGATAAGGAAAAGGTTGAGGAGATGTATGAAACCTATGTAAAATACAATGAAGAAAAACACGACAGTATGATAAAGCTAATGGATAATGCCAAGGAGACATTGGAGGAGCTTAAAAATAGAGGAATTAAAATAGGTGTAGTAACATCTAAAAGAAAGCATATGGCAGAGAGGGGACTTAAGTATTTTAATTTGCTTGAATTAATGGACGTAATAATTGCAATGGAGGACACAAGTGAACACAAACCAAATCCACAACCTCTACTTGAGGCCTGTAGAAGACTTGACATATCACCAAGCGAAGTTTTATATGTAGGGGATAGCCACTATGACATTCAATGTGGTAAAAATGCAGGTTCAAAGACTTGTCTTGTAAAATATACGGTACTTGATTTAAATGAAGTTTTAAGCTATCATCCTGATTTTGTTATTGATGGACTTAGGCAACTTTTGGAGATAATATAGATAGATTAAATTTTAGTTGAAGGTTGAATTATAATATGGTAAATTAAATATGAAAAGCTTTTCAAGGAGAGTTGCTATGTTAAACATTAGGGATATTGCAAAATTGGCGGGAGTTTCGCCTGCAACTGTATCAAGGGTTATAAATAATAGTGCCAATGTAAATGAGGAAAAAAGACAGAGAGTCTTAGAGGTATTAGAACAAACAGGATATAAACCAAATGCCTTGGCAAGAGGATTACTATATAATAAGACCTTTACATTAGGTGTGGTTGTACCTGATATATCAAATATAAATTTTTCAGAGTTTGTAAAGGGAATAGAAAAAGAGGCAAGACAAAATAGCTATAATATAATTTTAATGACTTCAGGAAATGAACCAGAGAGGGAAGTTGAATGTTTTGAAATACTTAAAGAAAAAAGGGTAGACGGAATAATATTTGCAGGTACTATTTTAACAGATAGACATAAACAACATTTAGACAATTCAAATATTCCATTTGTGGTTTTTGGGCAAGATTTTGAATATAAATCATTAATTTCTATTAATTTAGATAATCTTAAAGCCTCCTATGATGCAGTAAGATATTTATATTCAAAAGGAATAAAAAAGGTTGCTATGATTACAGGACCACTTTGGGATAAATCTGCTGGATATGATAGATATATTGGATTCTTAAAGGCTTCTATTGAAAATGGTATAAACCAAAGGGATTTGATATATAAAGATGGAGATTTTACAATTACGTCTGGATATGAAAATATGAAAAAGATATTGGAGCAAGATAGAGTAGAGGCAGTTTTTGCGGCAAATGATTTTATGGCACTTGGTGCAATTAAATATCTATTAGACAATAATATTAAAGTACCACAGGATATAAAGGTTGTTGGATTTGACGATAATCCAATAGCAAAGATCTACACCCCATCCTTATCAACTATAAAAATTGATTTTTATAATGCAGGAGTATTAGCTGTAAAGGCTGCTATAAAATGCTTAGATGGAATTGGAGATGAAAAAAGGATACCTATAGAATATGAAATAATAGAAAGGCAGAGTAGTATATAATTTTTTTAATTATTTTTGAAAAGCTTTTCAAAGAGGGAGTGATAAAAATGAATATAGAAGAAAAAATAATCTTTAGCAATAGGGAATATGACCTTTTGACAGTTGGAGAAATATTAATAGATATGATATCTAAAGACTTTGCTGAAGATTTTTCAAGTGAAGAATATATAAAAAATTTTGGTGGTTCACCCGCTAATATAGTAATAAATACTAAAAGATTAGGATTAAATTCAAGGGCAGTTTCAAGTGTGGGATTTGATGGATTTGGAGATTTTCTTGTTTCCCATCTACAAAATGAAGGAATAGATACATCCCTTATAGGAAGAACAACTTGTCCAACAAGTATGGTGGTTGTTACAAGGTCAAGGGGGACACCTGTACCTATATTTTATAGAGGTGCAGATTATGAAATAGAATATACAGAGGAATTAGATAAAGCAATAAAAAATACAAGGATTATGCATTTTTCAACGTGGCCACTATCAAGAGAAAGATCAAGAAAAGTAGTAGAGAAGGCAATAAAAACTGCAAAGGAAAGTGGAACATTAATAGGTTTTGATCCCAATTATCATAGGGATTTATGGGACAAAGATTTTGATGCAATAGGATATATAAAATCAATAATAAAGTATGTAGATTTTATAAAGCCGTCGGAGGATGATGCAGAAAGATTGTTTGGGAAGGATATTCCTAAAAATCAAATTAAAAAATTCCTTGAACTTGGTGCAGATGTTGTTGTTATGACACTTGGTAAGGATGGTGTTATAGTTGCAGATAAAAATAAAATGGTACAGTTTAATACATTGGCGACAGAAGTTCAGGATACGACAGGTGCAGGAGATGCCTTTTGGTCAGGTTTTTATACAGGAATAATAAAGGGCAGAAATGTTGAAGATGCAGTAAAGGTTGGACTTGCTGCAAGTGCTTTTAAATTAAAATATATTGGTGCTATTTCGCCAATGCCAAAATATGAGGATTTAATAAAAGAATTTAATGTATAGGAGGTAAGTATGAGAATAGCATTCATTAATCCGCAAGGAAATTTTGATAACAAAGACAGTTACTGGACACAGCATCCTGATTTTGGAGGACAGCTTGTATATGTAAAGGAAGTTGCACTTGCTCTTGGAGAAATGGGGGTTAAAGTAGATATAATTACAAGAAAAATAGTTGAAGATGAATGGGTAGGGTTTTCAAAGGATGTTGAAATTTATCACGGCAATGAAAATGTTAGAGTAGTTAGAATACCATTTGGAGGTGACAAATTTTTACCAAAGGAACAACTTTGGCCTTATCTTGCAAATGAATTTATAAATGGGATAGTTGAGTTCTACAAAAAAGAAAATACAAAGCCTGATGCAATAACAACTCATTATGCAGATGGTGGACTTGTTGGTGCAATACTTTCAAATATATTTGATGTTCCATTTACCTTTACAGCTCATTCCCTTGGTGCACAAAAGATGGACAAGTTAGGTGTCAATAAAGAAAATTTTGATGAATTTGAAAGAAGATTCAACTTTTCAAAGAGAATATTTGCAGAGAGAATTGCAATGAATAGATCCTATGTGAACATTGTTTCAACAGCACAGGAAAGATATAATCAGTATGGTCATAAATACTATGAAGGTGCAGTTGATGTAAATGACGATAAGAAGTTTAAAGTAATTCCACCGGGTGTAAACACAAAGGTATTTACCTATGAATATAGAGAAGAGGATGATAAAACAAAAGAATATATATACAAATATTTAAGGAGAGACATTGCTGAAGATAGATTAAATCTTCAATACGTTGTTTTATCATCGAGATTTGATAAGAAGAAAAATCATAAAGGGGCAGTTCTTGCCTTTGCAAAAAATAAAAAGTTGCAGGAGAAGGCAAACCTTGTTATTGTTTTAAGAAATGTAGAAAATGCCTTTGAGGATTATTCAAATTTAAATGTTGAAGAGAAGGAAATAATGGATGAAATTATGTCAATTATAAAACAATATAATCTTTATGGAAAGGTATCGATGTTCCCTATAAATGGCCAAAAGCAGCTTGCTTCTGCATATAGGTTTTTTAGTAGGTTAAGATCAGTTTTTTGTTTAACAGCACTGTATGAACCCTTTGGACTTGCTCCAATTGAAGCTATGTATGCTGGTCTTCCTGCGGTTGTAACAAAAAATGGAGGAACTCTTGAGACTGTGGATAGGGGACGATATGGAGTTGTAGTTGATCCAGAAAATCCAGAGGACATAGCAGAGGGACTCATTAAAGCACTGGATAACTTTGATATGTATAAAAGGCTTGGAATAGAAAGAGTAGAATCAAAATATACTTGGAGAGCAACTGCAGTTGGATATCTTAAGGTAATTGAGGAGGCTTTAGGAAAAAGAGAAGAGATTGAAGATTATTACTATACAGGAGCTCAAGAAGAAAATTTAATTAGAAAAATGAAAGGAATGTTAGGTGATTAATTATGGCAGAGTTTAGATTGAATGAAATAACAAATGAACAAATATTGATAGTAGAGTCAAGACTAAAAAGACCAAAGGATTATAAGGATAAAGAGGTTGTTGAAAAGATTTCATTCAAAGAAAACTGTCCATTTTGTGTAGGAAATGAAGAACAAACACCACCTGAAGTTTATAGGGATGGTGATCCTTGGGATGTTAGAGTGGTAGAAAATAAATTTCCTATACTTGGTAGAGAAGGTGCTATAACAGGTTATCATTATGTTGTTATTGAAACAGCTGACCATAGTAAAAATCTACACGAAATGAGTGAGGATGAAATATATAAAGTTGTTAAAAGCTTTATTAAAGTAAGTGAGGAGTTATATAAAAAGCAAGATGTAAAATATGTTCAAATTTTTAAAAACTACAAGAAAGAGGCTGGTGCGTCTTTAGAACATCCTCATTCTCAAATTATCGCAATAAAAAGATGCCTGAAAAGATAATAAAACAGAAGAAAAAAACAAGGGAGTATTTCTATCAAAATGGAAGATGTTTTATTTGTGACATTATTAAAAATGAAATACAAAATAAAGAAAGAATAGTATATATTGACGAACAATATATAATTTACTGCCCCTTTGCATCCATATTCCCTTATGAAATGGCTATTGCTCCACTTATACATAAAAGTAGTATATTGAATATGAATGATGAAGAAATAAGAAAATTAGGAAGTATTATTTTAAATGCATTGAATAGATTACAAAGAAATGTTGGAGATGTAGCATACAATTTGTTTTTTGATTTTATTAGAGATGAAAATGAGTACTATCATTTTCAAATTAGAATATGTCCAAGAATTTCTATACATGCGGGTTTTGAAATAGCGACTGGCTTACATACAAATGTAATATCTCCAGAAACGGCTTCATTAATACTTAAAGTGGATAAATAAAATGTGTACAAAAGGTGGGTAGGGTTGTAATGGAAAATATAATTGCCACAATTAAAAAAAATAGTATTTTTTCAAAGCAGAAGTTATCGATAAGATTAATAAGAATTATTAGTGTGTTAACAATGTTAGCTTTTTTGTTTTTACTTGGAATGATATATAATGTATTGATGGCATCTGCAAAAAGGCAGTATATCAATTCTGCAAATCAAGTATTAGAGCAAAACAAAAATTATATTGAGTATATTACAAAAAGTATAAACAACTATGCAATACAAATTTTATCAGATAAAGATTTGATTGAGACTTTGCAAAAAGATTATAAAGATGATTATGATAAATTATTGGCTACTAAAGCTTTAGAGAGCAAAATATCTTCTATAGCATTATCAAATGATATAATAAGTGATGTTTTTATAATAGTTGATAACAAAATAAACTATGGTTATCCAAATATTAAAAGTGACATTACAACTGATAAAGTTCCATATTATAAAGAATTTATAGAATCTAATAGCTCTAATTATTGGACACCGCCAATAAAATTAAATTTAGGTTTTATTGATGATATAACGGTAAGCAATTATTCAATAGTTAAAGATTTAGATTCTGGTAAAAAATTGGGACTTCTTGTTATCAGTTTAAGTCCATTAAAATTTTCAAAAGCACTGATTAAAAACAATGATGGGTCAATTATGTATATTGTAAATGAGCAGGGGAAAATAATATCGCATCCAGATCTTAATTTAATAGGTAAAGATTTAGTTCAAATTAAAAAAGATAATTTAAATAAGGGGCAAGGGCATTTTTATGTTAACGATAATTCTAAGGAAAAATTAATAATATATTCAACAGCTCAAAATGGTTGGAAGTTGGTATATGAAATTCCAAAAGGTTTATTATTAAAGGATACTATTAAAATTATAAATTATATTTTGATTATAGGAACTTTATTTGTATTAATAGTTACGTTAACACTAATAGTATATATGAATAAATTGTTAAAGCCATTAGATAAAATAGTACAAGCAACCAAGAGTATTGAAAGTGGAGATTTAACAATAAGTGTTGATGTAAATACAAAAGATGAGATAGGTAAATTATCGAATACATTTAACAATATGATAAACAATTTAAGAGCTATGATTGAAAGAACAACGAAAACAATCAATGAATCTAAAAAAGTTGCAAGTAATGTAAGTTCAAGTGTATATGAACTACATAGTGCAATTTATGAAATTTCTGCAAGCATACAATCAATTTTAGAGGGAGCTAACAAACAAAATGATATGGCAGGTTTATGTAGCAGCAGGGTAGATAGTTTTGGAAAACAGTTAAGAGAATCTCTTGAGATATTTGAAAAGTTAGAAAAAAAATCTAAAGTAGCAATGGAAAAAAGCTTAAGTGGTATTGAATATATTAAAAGTATTATAAATGAATTTGATGAAAATGTAAAAAATATCAACAATGTTAAAGAGATGTCCAATGATTTAACATTGAGTACAAAAAATGTTGAATCTATATTAAATAATATTAATGAAATTGCTGAGCAAACGAATCTGCTGGCATTAAATGCTGCAATTGAAGCTGCAAGAGCTGGAGAAGCAGGACGTGGATTTATGGTAGTTGCCGATGAGGTTAGGAAACTTGCAGACAACTCGAAGAAGTCTGCTTATACGATAGCAAACATAATAAAAGATATAGATAAAAATGTAAATAGTACATCCTTTGCTATGGAAAATATAGCGGTAGTACTTAATAATCAGACGCAAGGAATTAATAGAATAATTGAAATATTTAATGAAATAAATGAATCTTTTAAAGAGGTTGCATTTGGAATAAGTAAATTTGGTGATGTGGTTAATGAAATTGATAAAAGTAAAGAAGAAGTTATAAATTCTATTTACGAAATTTCAAATATATCTCAAAATACAACAGCTTCAATTAATGAAATTAGTGCAGCATCGGAAGAACAAGTTAATGCTGTTGAAAATGTTAAAAATTTAATGGTAGAACTTGAAAATGTGTCTTCTAAAGTAGAAGAAATTATATTAAAATTTAAGGTTTAGATTGATTTGTTCCTCATTATAAATTTATATTGTTACTTAAAAAATCCGCTTTGGTAAAACCAAAGCGGATTTTTTATCTTATAACTACTGTTCCAGTTAAGCCCTTTAATGCCTCTCTTGCCTTTTCAAGGGAAGTTATTATAGCCCTTCTTCCTTCTTTTGAATTTGCAAACATCATTGCAGCCTTAACCTTTGGAAGCATTGAGCCTGGAGCAAAGTGACCTTCCTCAATATACCTTTCAGCCTCTTCAACAGTTAATGTATCTAAGTCTCTTTGATTTGGTTTATTGAAGTTTATTGCAACCTTTTCAACAGCAGTTAGTATAACAAGTTCATCTGCATCAAGAAGTTCCGCAATCTTCTCGGAGGCAAGGTCTTTGTCTATAACTGCTGCAACACCCTCAAGTGTTCCATCTTCCTTCATAATAACAGGAACACCACCGCCTCCAACAGTGATAACAACGTGTCCAGCCTCAACAAGTGTCTTTACGATTGGTTCTTCTACAACAGCAACTGGCATTGGAGATGGGACAACTCGTCTCCAGCCACGTCCTGCATCCTCCTTCATTACATATCCCTTTTCAGCCATTAAAACTTTTGCCTGTTCTTCTGTAAAGAAGGAACCAACTGGCTTTGTTGGATTTTTAAATCCTGGATCGTTTTTATCAACTACAACTTGAGTAACAATTGCTGCAACAGACTTTTTAATGTCTCTTCTTAGCATTTCTTCTCTTATTGCCTGTTGTAGGTGGTATCCTATATATCCTTGGCTCATAGCTCCGCATTCAGGAAATGGCATAACAGGTTTTGAGCTATCCTGTGCATTTGCGGCCTCATAGGTTGCAACAATTTGTCCAACTTGAGGACCATTACCGTGTGCTATTATAACTTCGTGGCCATCCTCTATTAAATCAACTATTGCCTTTGCAGTGTGGTGACAAGTTTCAAGTTGTGCCTCTGCCGATATATCCTTTGGATTAGCTTGAAGTGCGTTTCCACCTAAAGCTACTACTATTCTTGCCATATTTATCCCCCTATTCTTTTTGTTTACTTATTAAAGAGTAGCAACCATAACCGCCTTTATTGTATGCATTCTGTTTTCAGCCTCATCAAATACAACTGAATGTTTGCTTCTGAATACTTCATCAGTAACTTCTCTAATATCAAGGCCCATCTTTTCCATAGCATCCTTTGCCATCTTAGTTTCAAAGTCGTGGAAGGATGGTAGGCAGTGCATAAATATTACATCAGGATTTTCTGTGGCTCTAAGCATATCCATAGTTACTCTAAATGGAGTTAAAAGTCTTACTCTTTCAGCAAGTTGAGCTTCTTCTCCCATTGATGCCCAAACATCTGTGTAGATTACATCTGCACCCTTTAGAGCTTCTATATTGTCGGTTATTTCAACTACTGCACCTGTTTGATTCGCAACTTCACGAACCTTTTCAACTGTATTTTCCTGTGGCCAAAGTTCCTTTGGGCCATATGCAACAAAGTGCATACCCATCTTTGCACAACCATACATCCACGCATAGGCCATATTGTTTCTTGTATCTCCAACAAATACAACCTTAACCTTATTAAGTGGTTTTGCAACGTGTTCTTCAATTGTCATAAGGTCAGCAAGAATTTGTGTTGGATGGTCAACGTCAGTTAAACCGTTCCATACAGGTACACCTGAGAATTTTGCTAAATCTTCAACAACCTTTTGGTCAAATCCTCTATACTCAATTCCGTCGTAGTATCTTCCAAGAACCTTTGCAGTATCCTCTAAGGATTCTTTTTTGCCCATTTGTGAACTATTTGAATCAAGGAATGTAACGTGGGCACCTTCATCTAATGCAGCAACTTCAAAGGCACATCTTGTTCTTGTTGAAGTTTTTTCAAATAGAAGAACTATGTTCTTCCCAGCAAGAAGGTTATTTCTTATTCCAGCTCTTTTTTTAGATTTTAAATCGTGGGATAAATCAAGTAAGTATCTAATTTCCTCTGGAGTAAAGTCCATAAGTGTTAAAAAGCTTCTTCCTTTTAAATTAACTGGCATACTTATTTCCCCTTTCTTAATTTAAAATTTATTTTAAAGATTAATATTTTCTCTATATAGAGGCATACTCATACATCTTGGGCCACCACGTCCGCGGGATAGCTCAGAACTTGGAATGGATAATACCTTTATTCCTTTTTTATCTAAAATTTCGTTTGTTACATAGTTTCTTTCATAGGTTATGACTACACCTGGTGCTATTGATAGAGTGTTTGAACCATCATTCCATTGTTCACGTCCTGCAACTATAAAGTCGCCACCACCGCATTTTATAAGCTCAACGCTGTCAAGTTTTAGTGCATCCTTCAATATTTCTTCAAGGGGACTTGTATTGTGCTTGAATTTTAATGTATTGTTGGCACCTTTAGTTACTTCATATACACTTAATGGCCCTTGAATAGCTGGATGGATTGTAAACTTATCATAATCAACCATAGTAAATACAGTATCAAGATGCATAAAGGCTCTGCATTTTGGTATTTCAAAAACAAGAACCTTTTCAAATCCTGTGTTTTCTTTAAATAGATTTTTAGCAACTATTTCAATAGCCTCTGGTGAAGTTCTTTCGCTACAGCCTATTGCTACTACTTTACTTGATAAAATTAGTTCATCTCCACCCTCAATTGAGAAGGGTAATGTTCTGTCATACCATAGGGGTATATTAGATTCTTTAAAGTCTTTGTGATATTTATGGATATATTTTAAGAAGAGAGTCTCGCGTCGTCTTGCCTCAGTATGCATTTTATTAAGTGTAATTCCATTACCAATTGCTGCACCGGGGTCACGAGTAAAATAAAGATTTGGCATTGGATCTAAATAGAAGGGATAGTCGTCCATCATTAGGTCAGCAAGGGATGTTACTTCTTTAATTTTAATTTCCTCTTTTCTTATACCAGACATTATTTTATCTACCATAGAACTTGTAGGCATAGAAAGTAGATATTCGATTAGAGCCTGCCTTAGGGAAGGAGAGTTAATTCTACTCTCATCCATCATTTCTTCTAAAAACTCAATTTTTATTTTGTCATCACTTAAAGCTGAAGTTGCAAGTTCTTCAAGGTAAACAACCTCAACATCGTTTTCCCGAAGTACTTGTGCGAACTTGTCGTGTTCCTCTTGTGCTATTTTTAGATAGGGTATATCGTCAAAAAGCAGTCTTCCGAGATACTCGGGTACGAGGTTTTCAACTTCATTTCCTGGTCTATGTAATAGAACTTTTTTGAGTTTGCCAATCTCGGAGGTGATGTTTATAAGGCTATTCATTTTATCCCCCCTTTGTTGCAACTGTAATTGCAATTATTTTACATTATTCATTATACATTTTATGTATAAAGCAGGTAAAACCTTATACATTGGCAAAAACACCTATATGAACGGAATTTTTGTCAACATTATTATTTTATCTCCTTTTTACTTGAGTATACTAACAATTTTGAAAATTTAAAATAATTTATTCAGGATATTGTTTTTTTAAACAGAGGGCTTGTATAAAACATAATATTTATACATAAAATAGATTGCATTTATTCAATAGAGTAATTGAATATACAATGAAAGTGTATACCTCTTACATAGATTAAAAGTTTGTAACAAAAAGTGCCACCCAAGTGAAATGTGACATTTACAAAAAAATACACATAGATTATAATAATTTTAATATTAAAAGAGAAATATCTTTAATATACATTTATTATATAGTTGTTTAATATATTTTGGGGGGATAATTATGTACTTTAAAAGGTTTATAGGGGAGAGAATATATTTGTCGCCATTAAATGTAGAGGATTATTTAAAGTATGCAGAATGGATAA
This sequence comes from Caloramator proteoclasticus DSM 10124, assembly GCF_900129265.1. Taxonomy (GTDB): domain Bacteria; phylum Bacillota; class Clostridia; order Clostridiales; family Caloramatoraceae; genus Thermobrachium; species Thermobrachium proteoclasticum. The sequence continues at coordinate 34,854 of NZ_FQVG01000026.1, forward strand.
ACGATTTGGAAGTTAGTATTGCTCTATTTGAAATGAAAACTCCAATTACTGCACAAGGTGAAAGGCAAATTATAGAAGATTTATCTAAAGAAAATGTTTTTGCAATTGTAGTAAATGAAATAGATAAATTAGTAGGGAACATTGGACTTCATAATATTAATTGGATATCAAGAAATGCAGAGCTTGGTATATTAATTGGAGATAAATTTTATTGGGGACAAGGCTATGGTAAAGAAGCAATAGAGTTAATATTAGATTATGCATTTAATATGTTAAATCTACATTCAGTATATCTTAAGGTTTATGGATATAACACAAATGCAATTAAGTGTTATGAAAAGGTAGGTTTTAAATATGCGGGTAGGTTGAGGGAGGCAATAGAAGTTGCGGGAGAAAGATATGATGTTATTTATATGGATATATTAAGGGATGAGTTTGAGTCTGTTTATGTAAAGAGTATTGTAGAGAAGAAAAAGAAGGGCCTGAAACCTTAATGGTTTTAGGCCCTTCTGTGTCGTAATATAAAGAGCATACCTGATATAAACCTTAAAACACCAACTATAATTAGAGCAGTTCTAATTGTAGTGACTTGATAGAGCCTCATTCCAACCCAAGGTGCAATTACAAGGGTTATATTTGTTACAAGGTTATAAAAGGCAATATATGATGTTCTGTTTTCTCTTGGCGCAACCTCATAAAGGGAGTTTAAAAGTAGTAGCATAGTACCTGAAACACTAAGTCCAGTTATAACTACAAAATAGGCAACGTGATAAATTTTAGTAGACATTGCGTACATAAATGGTGCAAAGGACATTCCAACAGCAGCTAATGTAAGGGCAAGGGAGTTTCCGCGACTTTTAGAAAATCTTCCCCAAAATCTATATCCAAAGGCCATTGCAAGTCCGTTTATTGTTGATATAATAGATGCCCAAAATTCATTTGTGTGTAGATAATCTACTTCATAGGTTAAAAATAGAGGCCATCCCATCTGCCAAGTGAAGTGAAATATTACAACAGTTGTTATAAATATAAGGTATTCCCTTTGATTAGGTAGATTTTTTATAAATTCAATTGATAGCCTATTATTATCAGTTGAAATTTCGGCATAGGAAGACTTTGCATTGTATTTATGCCTCCAGAGTACAAACACCTCAAGTATCCCAAATATAAATGCAATTAGGAATATGTATTGATAGGTTTTAATAAGTTCCGCCTTTGAGCTTGAAAGTGTTGTAAGAAGAAAGCCAGCAAAAAGTGTTGTAGCTGTTCCTGCAAAGGTTGCTATGCTATTTCTAACTGAAAGATACTGTTCCCTTTGTCCTGGAGGAAAAATATCAGCAAAGAAGGATTGCCATAAAAATACAGCAATAGAGTTTGGAAAGTTCATAGAACTATATAGAAGGACAAAAATAAGTGCCCTATACTTTTCATTTAAAAAAGGAATAAGTGCCATTAGGATATAAAAAACTCTTGTTATTAAAAACATTAAAGAAGTAGTTCTTTTTTTGTTTTGAGTAGAACTTAAAATTATACCACCAATAAATATAGCTAATATACTAAACAAAGCTGGTAGAGAATTAAAAAGAGAAACAAGTGAATCTCCAGCATTTAGCCTCTTTAGAAAAAGACCTGCAAAGGATGTGGCAAGATTTAATGCGATTGCTTGAAAAACTCCATTTAGTATATTAAGGTAATAATTACTCTTTAGTTTAGACAAAATAACACCCCCTAATCCCCTAATAACGATTATATATGAGGTAGGGGGGAATTACAATAAATGAATAAATTTTTGTAAAAATTCTGTAGGTATTAATCGAACTTTTTGGTATAATTAAAAAAGCATAATATAGAGGTGACAGAGATTTCGCATCTAATTTCCAGTAAAGCTTTTTTCTTTATAGGAAATTAGATTTTTTCTATTTTATTGAAATTTTGGAAGGGAAAAAGGCCGTAGGCCATGTATATAGATACACCTTCCCCCTCCCCATCATAATGAAAAGCTGTATTTCCAATTTTATTATCGACTATGCGGTGTTAAAAATTGGATTAATCCAATTCATAATTATCAACATTTCATCTTTCAAATCTTCTATTATATTTATCTGCAAAAGCCTTTTTTCTCTGAATCCTCGAATGTTTCTAAAAAAGTATAATTGGGTTAAGTTAAAGGCTATTATCATGAATC
>NZ_FQVG01000090.1 GCF_900129265.1 Caloramator proteoclasticus DSM 10124
ACCTTGCCTTCCCTTATAACTTCAGGAAATATCTTTTGTAGTTCCTTTATGTTTTTCTCCTTTATATCCATACTGTATCCATCCATTTTATTCATTTTCTCCACCTCTTGACAACTTTAACTATATTAAATGTAAACTACTTTATTTAAATAAAAATAATTATTTTAACTTATATTTAATTGGTCTACCAGTTTTCTCAATTATATTTTCTTCTTCCATTCTTTTTATCCAAATTTTTAACTGGCTTTCTATCAAATCTAATTCCTGTGAAATTTCTTTTAATGTTTTTGGAGTATTTAATATTTCTTTTAATATAGGAAGAAATATATCATAAGCTTTTCTTTTAATATCATTTTTTATCTCATCTTTTTTAAATATATTTTCATTACCATTTACTATAGTAGCTACCTCATTTTTATCTCTTGAATTTTCTAATTCATTTAATAAAGATAGTTGTTCTGCTATATTTCCTTTAATACTTCTTGACCTTTCGTCTAATATATTTATTAATTTTACATTCTTATCATCCAATATTTTACTATCAAATGGTATCCCACCCATTTCAATTAGTTTTTTATTTCCAATAGGTATATTATCTTCGTTTCTAACATACAAACAAACCCAATTATTTTTTATATTTTCTTCTGCACCAGCCCATGTTCCACCTTTTTTATAATCTGAAGAAACAACAAAAGAATAATTTGATAATGCATAAATATATTTATTTCTTTCCATGGCTCTATAAACAGTAAAAATTGTATCAGGATGATTTGTTGATATCAAAAGCAATTTTTTGTTCAATATAGCATCTCTATATTCTTTCTTTTTTATAACTTTCTTCATTTCAGATGATAATATAGATACAACCTTACCTCCATTATACAGTGCTATATCTTGTGCAATACTATCTACACCTCTTGCTCCCCCTGAAACCACTGTTAATCCTTCCAAAGCACATTTTTGAGCTAATTTTTCTGTAAATGCAATTGCATCTTTATCAATATTTCTTGACCCTACTATTGCAGCTTTTTTAGTTTCTAATATAGATATGTCTCCAGCATAATATAAAATTGTTGGTGCTTTTTTGCCTAATTTTTCTTTTAGTACATACGGATATGACTTTTCAGCTCTTGTTGTAACAAAAATACCTAACTTTGCAAGTTCATCTAATTCTATAGCCAATCTTGCTCCATTGCTTAAAAGTTTCTCTAAACGACTCACTTCTTCTTCAGTAATATCTAATATATTTTTCCATTCAATAGGTTTATATAAAAAAAATGCTTTTGGTGAACGCATTTCACTTTTTTGTAGTTTATCAGCCAATTTATTCCATTCAGCTAATGTATACGGTTTAACATCGTCTTTAATATAATCTTTTAAAATATCTGAACAAATTAATAACATTGCTTTACTATCTTCACTAAGTATTAAATTATTCAATCACTATCACCTCCAGAAGTTAGAGCTAACGCAAATGGATAAACCTTTTTACATCCATTCTTTAATAATTTATATCCACACATCGTAAAAGTCCATCTTGAATCCACCATATCATCTATTAAAATCACCGTTTTGCCTTCAACTTTGCATATAACTTCAAAACAATCATACACATTTTCTGCTTGTTTATTAGAATTTTGCATTGTTTTTTGTTCAGGGGTTTCCTTTATTTTGATTATACACTGGCAAAATGGAATACCTAATTTTTCAGCTACTCTCTTAGCAAAATCAGGTACAAGGTTTGGATGTCTTAAAGAAGGAATAGCTGTTATTAATAACTCTTTTTCTTCTATTCCCCATTTCCTTATTAATTCAGTAGTAGCTTGTACTAATTCATCTCTAAACCTGCCATTTATATACTTATCTTCTTTAACAAATTTACCCCATCCTGAATCTCCATAAACACACAAAGCCCTTCCTTCTTGAACTCTGTACTCTATAGGTATATTCCCTCTTTCTATCTTGCCCCATCCGTTTGGCCATCTTTTTCTTGGTTCTATTACCATATATTCTCCTTTTAAAAACTTTATAGCTTCTAAAACACTTTCTTCTTTAACATTTGAATTAAAATAGCTTTTACCAATGCAATTTGTACATTTACCACAATTTGTTGCACTATTATCATCCAATTCACTGGCAATAAATTTCATGTAGCACTCTTTTGTATTAGTAAATTCTTTTATTTTATCAAGTTCTTCTAATCTTATTTTAGTAACTTTTTGGCTTTTTTCAACATCTGGACTCCATGGATTTACTGTCCTTATATATTTTGTTCCATATTTATCTATAGCATTATGCAACATTAAAAACTTTATTGATTTATTAATTTTACTTTGACTCATATTAACATAATTCATTATTTCATTTATTGAAAGTCCATTAGATACTTCTATAGCTTTTAATACTTGTGCCATATCAGTTTCTGCTGGAAAAGCACTTTCAATAAAATACTCTTGTATTTCATCATCCTCTTCACCACATAATAAAATTGCATATGCATCATCTAAATTTCTTCCCGCTCTACCTATTTGTTGATAATATGATACTATATTACCTGGTCTTTGATAATGCACAACAAAGCCTAAATCTGGTTTATCAAATCCCATACCTAATGCAACTGTTGCAATTAATGCTTTAACTTCATTTTTTAGTAACCTTTGTTCTAATTCTATTCTTTTGCTTTCTTCAAGTTTTGAATGATATGCTTCTACATCATGTCCTCTGTATTTAAGCCATTTTGCCACCTTATTCGCATCCCCCACTGTTAAACAATACACAATTCCACTTCCAGGTAATCTATTTAGATTTTCATCTAACCATGCTAATCTTTCTGCTTGTTCTTTTAATTTTATTACCTGTAGTCTCAAGGACTCCCTCATCAAACTACCTCTTTGTATCACAATATCATTACCTAATTGATTCTTTATATCATCAACAACCCTATTATTAGCAGTTGCAGTTGTAGCAATCACTGGAATATTTGGTGGCAATAATTTTATTATATTTACTATTCTTTGATAATCTGGTCTAAAGTCATGCCCCCAATCTGATATACAATGTGCTTCATCTACAACAAACATTCCTATACCATCTTTTATATTTAAGAAAATCTCTTTAATAAATTCCTTATTTGCTAATCTTTCAGGAGAAATCAATAAAATATCACATTCTCTATTTAATAGTTTTTGTTTAACATTATTCCATTCATCTTGATTTTCGGAATTTATTGTTTCAGCAATAATTCCAATTTTTCTTGCATTCTCTATTTGATTTCTCATTAGTGATAGCAGTGGACTTATAAGTATTGTTACTCCTTTACCTTTATCACGATTAATTTTTGTAGCAATAAAATAAACTACACTCTTTCCCCAACCTGTTTTTTGAACAACCAGAACTTTTTTACAATCCATTGCAGCTTTTATTGCTTCAAGCTGACCATCTCTAAAATCAGCATCTTTACCAAACATTTGTTTTAAATATTTTAATGCAGATTTTTCTATCATACAAACACCTCCAACCCATTAAGAAACAATTGAAATTTTGTAACTAACAGTCATTTATTAACACTCAATTGACAGCTTAAATTAAATCTTTATTTTAAACACTCCTTATATTTTCTTCCTTTATTCCAAGCTGTTTAAGTGTTTGAACTGTGTTTAACTTAAGTGAATCTTTACCTGAAAATGCGGTCTCTAAAAACACTATTCTTACATCATCCTTCATAAATTCTGACACTAAACTTGGTATTTGTTTTACTAATTCTATTGTTATTTCATCTTCTAA
>NZ_FQVG01000092.1 GCF_900129265.1 Caloramator proteoclasticus DSM 10124
TTTTAAGTGAAATGCAGTTTAGTAAAAAATTAAGTTAATATGGGCTATAGAACTCTTTTAAATAAATTCCATGAATAATTCAGGTTTAAGTTTTTATATATTTCATAACTCAAAATGACACAGAGTATAGGATATATACCTGCAATTATTATGGCAATCCATCCCGATTGCTGTGCTTTTTTGGTAACACCAGCGGCTAAACTAATTACACCTATTCCTATCATTGCACTTTGAATAACAAAAAAATACTGGTTTCTTGTTATTGTATTATTTTTATTCATCTTTATTCCTCCTAGATAAACTAGGTTTTAAACTAACAGGCTCATTAAATATTTTTCTTATATTATCCCTCACAAATACATCTCCAAAGTCCTTGAACCTTGATGGTGCCATAGGTGAAAAATATGGAATTCCAAAGGAATCAAGCTTAACAAGTGCCACAAGAAGTATATAAAACCCAACAAGTATTCCATAAAAGCCAAACAACTGAGCAAGTACAAGCATAGGAAACCTTAAGAATCTAATACTTAAAGCCATTTGGTAATTTGGAATTAAAAATGTTGAAACAACTGTTATGGCAACTACAAATAGTGTTGCGTGGCTAACAATATTTGCCTTTGTTGCTGCATCACCTATAACAATACCACCTACAATTGCAAGAGTTGTTCCAACTGGATTCGGAAGCCTAACTCCTCCTTCTCTTAATATTTCAATACAAAGTTCCATCGCAAGTATCTCTAAAAAAGGTGGAAGAGGTATTCCCTTTCTTGAATCTATTATTACCATCATAAGTTGATAAGGAAAAAGCTCTGCATTATACAAAAGAAGGGTTAAATATATAGGTCCTAAAATTAAAACAGTAATTACAGCTATAAACCTCGCTATTCTTGAAAAATTAGCTATTATAAGCCTCTCTGAATAATCCTCAAAACCTTGGAAAAACTCTATAAAAGTTGCAGGTACTATAAGTGCTGTAGGTGATTCTGCCACAAATATAGCTGCCTTACCCTCTAAAAGGTCAAATACTACCTTATCTGACCTCTCTGTATTTTTTGCCTGTGGGAAAAGATTGAAGGGTCTTCTTTCTATAAACTGTTCAAATACACCTGTTGTAAGCATTGCTGGTGCCTTTAGTGTTAAAACTCTTGATTTTATTGTATTTAAAAGCTCCTTATCTATTACATCCTCTAAATACACAAGGGCACATTCTGTTCTTGTCTTTTCACCTACAACAAACCTTTCTATCTTAAGATTTGGACTTTTTATTTTTCTCTGAATTAGTGTTATATTTAAATCAATGTTTTCTGTAAAGCTCTCTCTTATACCTAAAATAGATTTTTCTGATGTAGATTCTTGTATGTCCCTGTATTTTGGGTTTATTGTATCTATAATCATTGCACTTTTTATTCCATCTACAATAACAGCTGTTTTTCCACTGAGTATTTCAGCACCAATATCCTTTGCATTATTGTTTAACCTAAAGCTACTTATAAATAGATATTTTTTAGATGCTTCATACAAATCTTCTTCTTTTTTTATATCTATATCTACTTTGTATAAAAAGGGTTTTATTATAGCCTCTTCAACATAGTTTTTATCTGCAAGACCATCTATAAAAAGAACATAGGCATTTATTTTACTATTTATAAGAATCTCCTTTTTTATAAAATTACTGTTTTGTGCAACAAAATTAGATATTAAGGTTAAATTTTTATTAAAATCCTCCACCAAAATCTGCTCAATCATAACATCACCTCTCTATTTATTTTTTCAAATATTTTCATAAAAATACCATAAAAAGAAGTACGAATTAAAATTTTATGAATGCTAAAAATATTATAAAGGGGTGATAATATGTACAATGATGAAGAAATAGTTGAAAGAATACGAAATCTGTTAGAGGATGAGCTGCAGGAACTATCCTACGATATAAAGGTACGATGTGTTGATGGTCACGTAACAATATCTGGTATAGTTGATACTCTATCAGAAAAGACTAAAATCGAAGAGCTTGTGAGAAGAATAGACGGTATTAAAAAGCTTGAAAACTCACTTACCATATCTACCGACGGAACATTTACAGACAAAGAGGCTGAATTTGAGGTAATTAATAAACTAAGGGATAATCCAAACCTTAATTCAGTTGGCGTAAAAGTAGAAGGTGGAACAGCTATACTTATGGGAACAGTTGATACTGCAAAGGTAAAAAGAAAGGCTATGGAAACTGCAAAGGAAGCCTTTGGTGTTAAAGATGTAGTTTCAAATATGAAGGTTAAGGATGAGGGCAAAATTGATGATATAACATTAACAAATAAGATTGTGGAAGAACTTAGAAATCACGGCATAAGCAATAACGACCTAAATATTTCTGTAGAAGATGGATATGTTAGACTCTCTGGATTTGTAAATGGAAGAAATGAAATGGAAATGGCAGTAGAGATAATAGAGGATATTGAAGGAGTTAAAAAGGTAAGAAACCTTTTAAAGACAAGGAGATGAATTAGGGGCAAAAATAGCCCCTAATTTATCCATTCTACTCTATTTTTTCCGTTACTTTTTGCCCTATACAAGGCAGAATCTGCAAGATTAAGAACATTTACAAATTCATCTTTAAAGTCAAACTCAACTGCACCTATACTCACAGTAACCTTAATATCCCTATCTCCAATTTCCTTTGTCCAATTATATCTTTCTATCTCACGCCTTATGTTTTCTGCTAAATTTATAGAAAAGGCTTTTGATTTTTCACAAAATACTATAAACTCTTCTCCTCCATATCTTGCTGCAATGCAATTTTCAGGAAGTCTATTGTTTATAATGTTTGCTGCATTTTTTAATACTATGTCCCCAACAATATGCCCATATTTATCATTTATCTTTTTAAAATTATCAAAGTCAATTATAAAAAGAGTATAAAAGCCTTTTTTGTTATAGGCATTAGATATATAGCTGTCTAAGAAACGCCTATTATACAATCCAGTAAGAGGGTCCTTTATAGAATTTATATAAATATTATTTTGTTCTGATGAAAGTTCATAGGCCATATAAAACAGTATTAGCATAATAGCATAACTATTGTAATGAAAAGCATTGTATTTTTTTATTATTGATAAATCAATAAGTATATCGTGTACTATCATCAATATAGAAATTGAATATACAGTTAAATATATAAATTTATTTCTTATGTATTTTCTATATGCATAAATAGAAATGTAAATTATATAACCTATTGCAAGTAAAACAATAAATTCAAGCTTTTTTCTATAAATTGTTAGTTTATAAATATCATTACAGAATATTATCATTACAATTATTAAAAATAAGTATATAATGCTTAAATATTTAATAAATTCATTTTGCTCTATACCATAATTCTTTCTTAAAAAGAAAACAAATGATAGAACCGATATATAGAGAGCTGAAAAAATTATTTTTTGAAATCCTAAATATCCAAATATACTACTTGATATAAAATAATTTGAATAATATATAGCAGTACAAATTAAAGTTAAAGAGAAATATAAATATTTTTTATTAAACCTGAATTATTCATGGAATTTATTTAAAAGAGTTCTATAGCCCATATTAACTTAATTTTTTACTAAACTGCATTTCACTTAAAAAGT